>CAXGRW010000406.1:0-5205 GCA_964012125.1 uncultured Rhodopirellula sp. | reverse complement strand
GATAAGATTGATCAGGAACCAAACTCGACTCGTCGATAACCCAACTGCTGCTGCAGCCGATTGACGATCGAGGTGTGCATCTGACTCACGCGAGACTCGGAAAGATCCAGGGTGGCCCCGATCTCTTTCATCGTTAATTCTTCGTAGTAGTACAAAATAATGATCAATCGCTCGTTTCGATTGAGCCCCTTCGTAACCAGCCGCATCAGATCATTCTTCTGAACGCGACGAGTAGGGTCTTCACCCTTCTTGTCTTCGAGGATGTCGATTTCTCGAACGTCTTTGTAGCTATCTGTTTCGTACCACTTTTTATTCAGTGACACGACGCCAACCGCATTGGCGTCAGACTGCATTTTCTCAACTTCTTTGACTGGCATTTCCATCTGTTCGGAAATTTCCAAGACAGTTGGAGCCCGGCCAAGCCTTGTCTCCAGAGTCTTTCTGGCGACTGCCAATTTACTGGCCTTGCTCCGCACGAGGCGTGGAACCCAGTCCATGGTGCGAAGCTCATCGAGCATTGCACCTCGGATACGAGGCACGCAGTAAGTCTCGAACTTGACGCCGCGTTCCATATCGAACGCATCAATGGCATCCATCAGTCCGAAGATTCCGGCACTGATTAGGTCATCCAGCTCAACGCCATCAGGAAGACGCTGCCAGATTCGCTCTCCGTTATAACGAACCAGCGGCATATATCGCTCAACCAGACGGTTGCGTAGCGATTCGTAATCAAGTGAGTCCTTGTTAAGCTTCTTGAACGTCGTCCAGACTTGCAGGATCTCGTCGTCGGCTGTGGCTGTCGCTGCCATCCAATCCTCCGTGATGGGTATTAATACCGCGGCGTCTTGCCGCGGAGCACAATCGGGCCAAAGACCCGATTATTCGGTCATGTTTGCTTTGCAATTCTGACAGCTTCCTTGCTGTTAAAACTCCGCCGCGTTCTGTTGTCGACGTAATATCGGAGACATTTCTGCTCCTCAATCACGCTTCGAACCTTCTTCAGTTAGTCCCGCGTCGCTCAGTCCCTCTCGGTACCACTCAACACGTTTACGAAACGCTTGCTCAACTGCATCGCGGACCAGTGTGTCTGCGATCCATCCAACCATTGCACCAACAACAGCAAAGACTGCCATGGCCGTGATTGCTTCCAACGCAACACTACCTGTAGGTTCACCAAGGACAGCGCCGCGTAAAGCGACCAATCCCATTGCGAGTGCACCGAGTGAGGCTGCGAAGCTACGGAACAAGGTTTGTTTGGTGGAATGAGTTGCAAGCGAGTATTTTTCCTAAGTTAAGCAACCGGTTACTGAAAGATTACGCTCAAGTCGTTTTCATTCAGCGCGAGCTGCTTCATGTCACTTATCGGCGAGCTGATGCACAGTGCATTAGCTCTTTTTGTATTTTATGCTGCGTTTAAAGATGAAACTGATACCTTCGTTGTCAACAGACGGGACATCAACATCTCCGCATCGGCAGGTGCAATGTCATCCGGGACCTGCTGTCCATTTGTGATGTAGCTTAACGGTATTCCACTGTGTTGCTCACTGCTGGCAAGCGTTGAAAGCGGGCCAACGGTGTTGGGAGCCTCATCCAGCTTGGTGAGTATCGCTGCTGTGGGACGCACCGGAGCGAATCCTTGAAGCGCCAGGCGAGTTGCCGACGCAGAACTTGTCGCATTCAACACCAAGTGAGTTTCGTCGGGCTGTGCACTCCTGAGCAATTCCACCAGCTGGTCAATTCTGGCATCACTTTTGGGGCTACGCCCGGCTGTATCAATCAATACCAGATCAACATCACCCAATCGATCGAGAGCTTGCTGCATCTCGCCAGGCTTTTCGACAACCTGCATCGGTAAGTCCATGATCTCGGCATACGCCTTCAATTGCTGGACCGCTGCAATTCGGAAAGTGTCAATCGTCAGCAGCCCCACACGCCGTCTCGCTTCAATACGAAATCCGGCCGCAAGCTTGGCTACAGTCGTGGTCTTACCAACACCTGTGGGCCCCACAAGTGCAACCACGCGTCTTTCTCCAGGATGTGTCAATATCGGGCTGCCAATACGCAATTCCCTGAGCACTGTTCTTTGCAGATGCTCTAGCCAAGGTGTTCCCGCAGACATGGGACCACTAGCTGCTTCCCCCATGCTTGCCGCAAAACTGACCGTTGTATTTAACCATCGATCCACCGTATCCGTATCTACGCCAGCCGAAAGCAATTCCAACTGATAGGCCTGCAATTGCAGCGGCAAAGCCGGATTCGCCAGCGATGAAACGTCTTTGACGCGAAGCCGAGGTTCCAGCTCCGGCACAGTTCGTGAGTCAAGACTTTGCTTGGTTGAGTCAACAGGACTGCCACCTTCTTCGTCTCGTAACCCAGCAGTCACCTCAACATAGGTTCGTCCAAGCCATCCCATCCACCCATCACGCACTTGGCGAGTATGCAGAACAGCAGCCTCAGCCCCCATCTGTTGACGTATCTGCTCCAAGGCCTCCTGCAAGTTTGCGGCTCGAAAAGTGCGAATGTGCATCGGGGAATCGTTTTCTTTCAATTGAGTCGAATTGTTGTCGTCTAATGGTGCAAAAGTCATTGGTCGCTAATCACACCATAAGATTCGATTTTTGTGTCTTGCGTGATCTCGTTGTAAGACAAGACTTTTAAGCGAGGCATGGACGCGTTCGTGATCTGTCGTAAACCTGGTCGGATTCTTGGACTCACTAATACGACAGGTGGATGACCCGCTGTAACAAGCTTCTTAACCCCTTCTTGAATTTTCTCGCAAGTGAGGTCTACGGCAGAAGGGCTCATTCGGACAAATAAACCTCGTTCTGTGTGCTCGATGCCCGCCGCGATGCGATCTTCCATGGCAGGATCCAAGGCAAGCACGTGCAAACGCCCCTCAGTATCGCGGTAACGAGAAGATATCGTGCGTGCAAGCCGATGGCGTACGTACTCGCACAACCAGACAGCATCCTTTGTCCTACCTGCAAAATCACCGAGGGTTTCTAAAATGATCCCCAACTGGCGGATGGGAATATCTTCCTTCAAAAGCAAATGCAGCACCTGCTGTACTTCGCTGACCTTCATGACCCCTGGGATCAATTCATCAACAACTGTCGGTGAAGCTTCCTTCAATTCATCAATCAAATGTTTTGTGGCGTCTCTTGAAAGCAATTCATCTGCGTGCCGCTTTGAAATTTCTTGCAGATGTGTCGCCATCACCGCACCCGGCTCGACGGTCATGTAACCATAGATAGCTGCTTGCTCACGCCTCATGGGATCAATCCATACGGCCGGCTCACCAAAGGTGGGATCGCGGGTCGGCTGTCCCTCAATCACTCCCGTCGTGTGGCCGCTATCGATTGCCAGCAACTGATTTGGTAGCAAAGTAGCTTTTGCTACCTGACTGCCTTCAATTCGAATTTCATAATCGAGTTCCCCAAGTGTCATTTCATCCCGCACCCTGACCTTGGGAAGAATGATTCCCAGATCTGCCGCCACGGCATTTCTAACACCGGTAATTCGCTGCATCAGATCGCCGCCGCGACTTGGATCGGCCAATCCCAGCAACCCCAACCCGATTGAAATCTCCATCGGATCAATAGTGAGAAAGTCCTCAACTCTCTTTGGTGGGGGAGCCGCAGCCTCAGCCTTCTCAACCTCAGCCTGTTCCGCTTCAGCATCTTGGCGACGTGCTGTCTGTCGGTTCATCACCACAGCCAACCCAATACACCCCAGCCCAAGCGTCGCCATTGGGATCGCAGGTAAGTTTGTCACGATCAAGAGTGTCAGAAAACCACCCGCAACCGCCAAAGCCTTGGGATTCCCCAGCAGTTGCTGCAAGAACTGAACTGGCAAATTAGCCCGTTGAGCACTTCGAGTCACCAACAGACCCGCAGCGAGCGAAATCAACAAAGCAGGCACCTGACTCACCAAACCATCACCAATCGTCAGCTTGGTGAAAAGTGCTCCTGCTTCCGTGAACGTCATACCAGCTTGCATTACACCGATATACAAACCACCAATCACATTAACGATGGTGATCACAATTCCCGCAATGGCATCCCCACGGACAAACTTACTGGCACCGTCCATCGCTCCGTAAAAGTCAGCCTGAGCATTGATTTCCTGGCGACGTCTCTGAGCCTCTTTCTCATCGATCAGGCCAGCGTTCAAGTCAGCATCGATCGCCATTTGGCGGCCCGGCATTCCGTCCAATGCGAATCTTGCCGCGACCTCACTGATTCGGGTGGCACCCTTGGTAATCACAATGAATTGAATCAGCACGATGATCACAAAAATGATCAATCCCACTTCGATCCTGTCTCCGGCAACAAATTCGCCAAAGCTTTTAATGACACCGCCAGCTGCGCCCATCCCCAATGAATCAGCACCGGTCAAAATCAATCGCGTCGTCGCCACGTTCAGCACCAAACGAGCCAAAGTTGTTGCTAGCAACAAAGATGGAAAGATACTGAATTCCAACGGAGTCGCCACATAAACGGTTGTCAGCAACACGATCACACCAACTGTGATGTTGGCAGCCAGCAGCATGTCCATCAGCATGGGCGGCAATGGGACAAGGATCACCACCAAGCAGCCAATGATGCCTAATGGCAGCACCAAGTCTCGATAGCGCATCAATAATTGCATTTACAATCCCTCGCCCTTGTCTTTCGCATAACCTCTTTATGCGTGGCATTGGGACAGTACTTGAATTTGCCTGCATGGGTCCAGAGAGGAAGCAGCGTCTAATTTCAGGTTTCACATGCAGTTTCACCGCACGTTGCAAAACAACGTCCCTAATGTTACTTGAACGCTTGCCCGGCCTTGGAGATGGCGGCAAAAAAACAACGACACTCCCCTGCCGTCCAGCTTGTGCAGTGTGGTGCAATCGCTTCGTCAATACGGCACCAAGGACCTGTGATCCTTTGCTAATGGGTCACTGAAATGCACACGACTTCAACTCGGTGTGCTTGGGAGAATCACCGCTGGCTATTCCTTCGGTGCCAGACACTTTTTCAATGAAGCTACGATTGCTGGATGCTGCAAGTAAGCATCGCCTTTTTGTTTTCCATATTGTTGCAGCGCTTTGGCCAACCGTTGTGTGGCCGCGCGGCTTCCCGGGCGGCGATAGAAGTTCAACAGCTCATCAGGATCCTGTTCCGCATCAAACAGCCAAGGTTGATCATTCACAGACAACACGAG
>CAXGRW010000405.1:0-5209 GCA_964012125.1 uncultured Rhodopirellula sp. | reverse complement strand
GCGTTTTGCAGGTTTTCAATGCAACACCCGACCATCCTAACTTTTGTCCCAGCTGGACAAACTTCCAATCATGTGCGCTTTCGTCGAGAAACAATGACTTTCGTTGAGCAACACTGGACACATCGATCTGGTTATTTTCCAAGTCGTAAGGGAAGGGCTGCTCGACGTACAGAATCATGTCAAAGATGTCAGAACGCTTAGTTTTCAACCGATCCAGAATTTCATTGACGTACTGTGGATCCGTGACCGTGCAGTTAAAGTCAGCAGACAGAGAGGTCACACCGAGTTGGATGCTCATCTCCCCTATTCGGATCAAACGCTCGTAGTCCCAGCCGGAATCAGTGCCGCGGAGCTTGATTTTCAAACAGGTCAGGCCATCCCGCTCAATCCATTCGCGCAGGGTAACCGGATAGCCATCGCTCGGTTCATCACCCTTGCAGTCCGATTTTTCCAAGGGATCGAGTCCCCCGACCAGATGCCAAACAGGTAGATAATCAGGAGCGACCTTAACCAGAAAATCATCCGGAAACTTGCCAGTAAAATCGACGTCATCGCTCTCGGAAGTCAGATAATGCGACAGATCATGTGACATGAATGAATCGTTGTACGTTTCGTAAACATCAACATCATGAAATACTCCATAAGCATCATGTGTTGCCAAATCAAAAGCGCTGACTGCGATCAGTGCCGCTAGGTGTGGCAAGTCCTCTTCACGATCTGCATTGAACTCGCTCAACAAACCAGGCATCACGTCCTCAATGAAAGCATGTCCAATTTCCATGGGGTGCCCGCTGACATTGGATGCCACCCAACCCCTCGCCAGAATTCGGCAAAACTCAATCATGGCGTCATACCGTTGCTGGTAGGTGAGCGTTGCACTCGGCCATGCCCAAGTCACCGACAAGGGCGTCTCTCCCCATCCTGTTGCCACACGCCCCTCCATGCCGGCAACAGTCACTGCCACGCGAATGCAGGTGACTGATGAAACGGACTCTGCCCCGAACTTCAGGGGCATTCGCATTTCCACCGGCAAATAGCTCACTGCTACTGAATCAATTTGCACGTCATTTTCGTTAGAAGCCATCGGTGACATTCCGTAGGTTTTGTTTATAAGAGAGAAAAGATGCAACTGTTTGTTAATCAGCTTGCGTCAGGTGTCCGACCAACTCTTTCAGGTTTCGTGGGTTTTGCCCCAGATCCCCTTTTCCAACTCGCGATTGACTCTGCGCCTGCACACGAGTTGAATCGCCCTCAGCCCGCAACACCACGTCGATATCATCGGTGAACCGCATGATCGAGGTCGTGCGTGTCAATTTCAATTCAACTCCCTGATCAATCTTCTGTTGGCTCACGAGTTTCCAGCGTCCTTGCTGATCAACCCAGCTCGCGATCCGTTCCGCCACTTCCGTTGGCGTTCCCACAACCAGGGGCGGCCGTAATTGCTCATCAACAGCGTCAGCACTGAGCCTTGCCTGATTGGTCGTCAAGTCACGCTTCCAATTGTCAAGTCGCGAGAACACACCCAACATGATGACCGCCGTGATAGTAACACTGATGTAGATCGCAGGCCTCTTCGACCGCTTCGTCCCAGACGTTTCCAATCTTCTAATTCCTCTTGAACAAACCGTTCTCAATCACAGATTGAGAGAAAGACCGCAGCCAGTTCCACTTGGAACAAGCCCCAACAATCGGCAAGAGAATTGCACGCCATCTTGCTACTTGGCGAAACGCTAACTCTCACTCCACCGATCCTATTCTCTGAACGCTATTGCGCCAGATGGGGCCAGTCCTAAAGCCACCCAATGTCGTACTGTATTTTGTTCATCAAGACGCGATTCTGCTACCCCGCACCGTTTCTAATTAAGAAACTTGGCCGGAATGGTGTCCGGGAACGGACGAATGCAACACCTCTCCGAAAAGCAACAAATCGAACGATCAACAGCAAGCAATTTCCAGAAAACCGATAGTGCGCTAACTTCCATCCCAATCAGCTACATTATCCACCGCTTTCCTGCGTTGCCGCTTCCTCCTGACCCGCAGCATGCCCCAAACTGCGGCATGGTGTCACACGAGCATTTCCGGGATGCCTTTCACCGCGACCGCAGTTCTTTTGAAAACGCTCATGACTCGGTCGTCGGAAATAAAGAACCATTCTGCGATTATCCTTCGCAATAGCTACCTGCCCCACAACACGACACCCCAAGCACCCTGTGTACACCCGAAGCCGGCGTTCAACCCCGACCGTCGAACAGCAGGATCGAGTCAGAGCAAGCCTGCACTGGCCAGCAAAGTTCATTAGATGCCTGCACAGATCAACAAACACAGGACGAAAAATGCAGAAACCGATCCGCCAAAATACCGAGTCAGACAACGATTCACGAGATAAGCATCGTTTCCCTGCAGGAACGGAGCAAACAGGGTAAACTCTACCATCGAAATCATGGCACTCACCTATACCAACACGTCTAATTCAGTCGGTTGCTAAACGCGTCAATCTGAGCACACGCCAAACCTGTTACGCGATCCCAGATTGCAACCACAACGGCTGAATGAAATTCAGCGACTGAGTTACGAAGCCAAAGACAATGCTGACACGTATGGACACCAAACGGACTCTCACGGAAGTGACTCGCGGCACGCGAGCACTGGGCATGTCCCTCATCTTGCTGGCGGGCGCACTCTGTGCATCTGGCGAGGAACCGAACGGAATTGATTTCAAAACAAAAATCGAGCCGATTCTGCTTGCAAACTGTATCGATTGTCACGGCCCAGATGAACAGGAGAGCGATTTCCGTGTGGATCGCCTCGCCAGTCTGCTCGCCGGCGGCAATTCCGGAGAGCCTGCCATCATCGCCGGCAAACCTGCAAACAGTTACTTGCTGAAACTCATTCGGCACGAGCAACCTGCCTGGGAGATGCCACCCGATGGACGTTTGACACCGGGCGAGGTGACTCAAATCGAAAAGTGGATTGAGCAAGGTGCCCCCACACCAACGTCTTACGGACCAGCCAAAGCCAAGACAGAATTGAGTCATTGGTCGTTCTTGCCAATTCGTTCTCCCGGCGATGCAACCATCGATACTCTTATCTCTAAGACTCTTCAGGAAAACGGGCTACAGCGGTCGCCCCAAGCCAGTCGCAGAACTCTCATCCGACGGCTGTACCTGGTAATGCTGGGATTCCCTCCCACACCCGAACAAGTACAAGCGTTTGTTAATGACAAGAGTGAATCCGCTTGGCCAAATCTAGTAGAACAAGTGCTTGCGAGTCCACATTATGGTGAACGGTGGGGAAGCTACTGGTTGGACCTTGTCCGTTTTGGTGAAACGCATGGCTTCGAGATGAATCGTGAACGGCCAAATGCATGGCAATACCGCGACTGGGTCATTAGCGCGCTGAACGACGACAAACCATACAACCAATTCGTGCGAGAACAGATCGCAGGCGACGCATTGGGAGCGGATGTCGCAACCAGTTTTCTTGTGGCAGGCCCAAACGACCAAGTCAAAGGGCAAGACCCAAAGCTCCGCCTACAGCAGCGGATGAACGAACTCGATGACATGATCAATACGACAGGAACTGCGTTTCTGGGACTTACGACTGGCTGCGCCCGCTGCCACAACCACAAATTCGACCCCATTAGCCAAAGCGATTATTACTCAATGCAAGCGGTGTTCGCCGGTGTGCAGCACGCAGAACGCGTTATCCCACTATCCCAAAAGCAAATCGACGAAACTGCTGAACTAGAACAGAAACTGGCAGAATTAAAAAAACAGTTAAAACCGTTCGAAGCCATATCCGCTAATGCAGGAATTTTACTTGAGGAGCCGATCGTAGGTACTCAAGCGAAAGGCTCGGTCTCCGTGAAGCCTGGGAAAGAAGTTCATCAATTTGGCGGTAAAACCTATCACTGGTGGAAAAATGTAGAGGGGGAGGTGCTTGTTACCTACCGACCTCAGGCCCAAGGTGCCTACCGAGTTTGGCTGAGTTGGGGATCAGGACACTCGAACCACAGTACAAATGCCAAATACGTTCTCGACTCTGGAACTCAGCGTGTCGAACTCGCAACAGTCAATCAACAGTTAGCCGCAGGGAAAACTGGACCGGTAAAGAACCAGACACAATGGAGTGGATTTCTTGATGCGGGCGTTCATACCTTCAAAACAACCGATGTGATTTCAATCATCGGCAGTAATTCGGGGCCGTTCGTGACGGCTGACGTAATCTTTTTGCAACCTATCATGCCCAACGCGAGCAGCACTGCTGCACCGCGACAACCCGCCAAACGCGACCCCGTCAACGCAAAACTGAACGAGGAATACTTTCCACCACGAAAAGCCCGCTTCGTCCGTTTCACTATCGACACAACTGCAACAACTGAAGGTTGCATCGACGAGCTTGAAGTATTTTCAGCTGGCAAGAACGTTGCTCTGGCGAGCCTCGGTACTAAAGCCACATCTTCGGGTGACTTCGTGCACCCCTTACACAACCTCAAGCAAATCAATGACGGTGCATATGGGAACGCCCGAAGCTGGATAGTAAAAGATCGAAAAGGCGGCTGGGTCCAAATGGAATTCGCTGAGCCCAAGATCATTGACCACATCCGATGGGGGCGAGACAGAACAGGAAAAATCAAGGATCGACTGCCACTTGGGTACAAGATTGAAGCGGCTACCGAGGCCGGGAAATGGCACCTCTTGTGCTCATCCGCAGATCGCTCTCAAACGCCCGCGATGGGAAGCAGCGATCCGAATCGCTACCAATTCACTGGCCTGCCTCCCGCCAAATCGCAACAAGGCCAGGATTGGCTCGCCAGCCTTCGCAGCATTAGCAAGCGTCTTGAAATACTCAAGCAAACCAAAAATGTTTACGCAGGTAGCTTTGCTCAACCCGGCCCAACCCACCGACTTTATCGGGGGGAAGTAGATGCAAAACGTGAGCTAGTGGTTGCAAACACGATCACAGCGTTCAACAACCTTGATCTGACCCACGATACACCTGAACAAAAACGCCGCCTCGCACTTGCAAATTGGATCGCGGGTGACGACAACCCGCTCACACCACGGGTCATCGCAAATCGTATTTGGCAGTTTCAATTCGGCTTGGGAATTGTCGATACACCAAGTGACTTTGGTCGAAACGGAGCTGCCCCCACGCATCCAGAGTTACTCGATTATCTTGCCCATCAGCTCGTTGAGAACGATTGGTC
>CAXGRW010000404.1:0-5213 GCA_964012125.1 uncultured Rhodopirellula sp. | reverse complement strand
ACCATGCGTTGTGCAGCATCGGCACAGATGAATGGTGCTGCAAAAACCGAATCTCTTGCTGAAAGTTCGTTAACCTCTTTCAGCGAATCCGCACCTTCCCTTCTCAACTTCCATTCACTTTGGCCCTCACGACCAATCCAATTCACCGCAACCTTCGTGTCACCGTTGAGTTGCGTTGGTCGCCATTCTTTTTCAGATTGGTAGATACTAGC
Organism: uncultured Rhodopirellula sp.; assembly: GCA_964012125.1. GTDB lineage: Bacteria > Planctomycetota > Planctomycetia > Pirellulales > Pirellulaceae > Rubripirellula. The sequence goes on along the minus strand of CAXGRW010000404.1, from coordinate 5,001 downwards.
CACTCGGTGGACCACATCGATCTCTGCCGGAATCTGGCGAATCAGCTTCCCCTCAGTTGCATACTCATCGATCATGGAGTTGATCTCTTGTTGCTCCCTGCGGGAACTGAAATACTGTCGCACCAACCCTAGAGGTGCTCGACACGTTGACGTGAGCATCGACGGTGAAACCAAATGAAATGGGATCTTTTTTTCCCGGTCATTTTCTGCTTCATGCGCCGCCCGCTCCAACACCCGCGCCCAACCGGTGATCGCCAGCCCAAATATTTCAGCGAGTGCATTTCTGGCATCCAAACTTAAACCTTTTCGCGGATTCTCGACCGCGCTCGTCAGATCGTATTGATCGAGCAGCACACCAAATTTCCGATTTGCGTATTGTGATCCATGCAACATCGATTCACCCAGCCAACTGACACGATTGGATAGCTGAAAAATCACTTTCATCTGGCCGCTGCGCCAAAGTTGATAGATCTCAGAGTAGCCTCGATAAATACTCTGTTCGATTGGGCGGTGCAAAACCTTTTCCAACTCAGAATATTCGGTGTGCAAAGGTTGAAATGGGTCAGTGAAATAGTGGCTCAAAACACCTGCGGCGTGCGCAGCATCAGAGAAGCGGTTTGTCCTCAAGTAACGCTGCATTCGGTCATACCACTTGTGAGCCATGCGTGGTGCACCACCCCAATAACCATTTTTAACGTGTATCACATGATTCTGATAATCGCGAAAACGGGTATCAGGATCCGTCGCGCCGAGCAGATAGCGTCTGTGGTGCCTTAGCAAGACTCTCACCAAACGCTCTCCAGCAGGTGTCTGGACAAGCGGTAAAGCATCCAACGCGAAATAGTGATGCGTGCTGTTGCAATGCACTCTTTGTAAAAACGACAGCAGTGATTTTTGCAAAAACATGATCGACGGCTTCTGCTTCCCTGCGGATACGACGTACGCGATCGGCGGATTGTGGACGGTGCGCAATGCCCCGCAGTGTGCCTACCAAACCGGATTCATAGCAAGATTGATAGTTGCCGAAAAAATCAGGGGATGCCGATTTCCCCCAATTTCCACTCGCGGATAACCAAGAATTCACCTTGGCTTTTGACGCACGATCTTACGTGTGGCAGACACGAGCTCAGCAACCTCAGCAGGGCGTGGGTCAGGAGCAATCTGCGTGAAGTACTCTTCGTCAATCCCGAGAATCTGCCTGCGTTCTCGCAGAATTTCTGGATCCATGTCGAGAAAGGTGCCAGAAAATTCGAAGTCGCGATCCCAAAGAACAGCGTCAGCCAGATAGTCGATCACACGCTCCCACTGCTGCAGATCACTGGAAGCCTCCAAGGGTAGTTCTTCCAAAGACTCGAAGTCGCCTTCCGAAATGGTGACGGAGTGAAATGCAGAAGCTACAAGATGCCGCCAACCTGGTCGCTCGACCCATCTGGCTTGTTCCGTGGACTGCGGAAAACCAACTTCGATCGCCACGTGATCGCGAACATCTTTGAAGATGGCAGCTACCGTCGCTTCAAGCGGAGCCGAAAGCCGCGGGGCATCACCCATGTCAGTGAGCAAATGGGTAGCCGCATCATGCAGCAAGGCGATTCGCTGCGATGGGGTAAGCTGATCAAAAACAGCAATTCCTGATTCACAAATGACACCGCCCGCAGAATCGTCATCGATGTGCAAAGAAAGCACGTCCACCATCGTATCAATGGCCTCACGTACCAAGGTTGCTTCATCACCTTGTAGTGTTCGATCTCCGCGACTCGTGTGCCACATTGCAACGTGTCTCCCCAGCCGTCCCTGTCTCGTCTGCAAATTCAATATCACTGCTGCAGTTTCACTCTGCAGAAGCAAGACGTAATCACATCTTTTGTGCGGGTCATAATAACCAAAACACGTGCCAAGGTTGACGGTGGAAACGGATTTCCGAAGACTTTACCGAAACCTCGTTAACTACTTGCCCTGCAACGACTAAGGGCGTACGACGGCAGTCGGAGCAGAAAAAGTGTCGCTATTTTCTCGCCGCAACGGCCTCGCACGTGGACGTCGACGCGACAATCCCGCCGAATCAGTTTGGTCAAAATGCACATCCATTTGTGGGAAGGGAATTGAAATCCCCACAGAATCCAAATTCTGCTTCACGGCACCAAGCAAACACTCCTGAGCTGGCCAATAATCAGAGACTGCGACCCAGACACGAACTTTCCACTCCACAGCACTGTCTCCCAGACCAGCCAGAATAACCGCTGTTCCGCGTCCTTCACCCGGTATGGTTTGGGACTTCAAAGCATCAGCAGCTCTCTGAAGTGCCGAACGCGTCTCCGACAAATCGGCGTTGTAATCCACCCCCACAACGACTTCGATTCGTCGATGGGGATGAAAGGAAACATTTTCGATAGTGCCCGCAGAAATTGCTCCGTTGGGCACAATGATCCGCCGATTGTCAGCCGTATCAATCGTTGTGTTGAATAGATCAATTTCATTTACTTTTCCGGTGACTCCACCAGCAGTAATCACGTCGCCCACCTTGAATGGACGAAACACCAACATCAACACGCCAGCGGCAAAATTACTGAGTGTTCCCTGAAATGCCAGCCCCACAGCAAAGCCTGTGGCAGCCAGCATCGCAGCCAAACCCCCAAGAGGCGCTCCCAACTTGGAAAGCACGGCTGCGGTGATACTGCCCAACACACAATAAAAGATCAGCTTACCGACAAACTTGCCAAGGGTCTCATCAACACGACGACAAATTGGCCGGCTAATCACCTTGGACAGATATTGAGCAAGCAGATACCCAACAAAGACAATAGCCAATCCCAAGGCGGCATACATGAGTGCCGGCCCGAGGTGCTGGGTGGCGTAATCCTTCAAACCTGAAAAATCACCTTCACCGAGCTGCAAAATGGCTGCTTCGGTTGCCATCGCAATTCCGCCATCGATCACTTCAGCCTGCTGGGTCACGCCGAGATCCTTTCCTGTATCTCACATGAGGCACGCGCGCCACCGAATGGTGCACCGCAGTCCCGTGCCATCAACTCAACCCACCTATAAGACAGTTGGCTGGTCACCGTAAAGACTAGACCCGAGCAATTCGCGTCTCACCAGGAAACTCTCTTGGCGTGAAACTAGTTCGAGATGATCGGCAAATCACTGTGCGTATTCCCAGCGTCGCCCGGGCTGGATACCTCAGCCGCATCAGGGTCCTCATACCGTGAAACATCAAAATGCTTTGAGTAAGTTCCAAAGTCATTGAACGCATATTTCTTTGCCCAGCGATAAACAAAGCTTCTTTCCGGTATTTCATCACCCGGCTGAAACTGACTTCTCCTGGGGGTCACCTTCTTCAATTCGTCGATCACTTCAGCGCGGACCGTCGTGTCACGCGCGTTATGCTTCTCCGCCAATTCAACCAACAGGTCCGGACGTTCCATGATCACACATCCCCGCGTGTGCTGCGCTGTTAACTCGCGAAAATCACGCAGAAACGACGACTCATTCATTGTTTGAGCCAATGGCTTTTTGTCGTGGATGGAATCGGTTGCTAGCTGGATGACAGGGCAAGGTTCAATGTCGCCCCAAGGTCCAACATGGTGAGTGAATCCTGTGGCTGCCGGGCAGAGCGCGTTGCCTGCATCATCATGATAAGCGTCGATCACGATGATCGGCTTCGTGGCGCGGGTATCAACAACGAACTGTCTCACACGCCGCTGTTCCTCACTCGACAATGCTAGCTGCGGATTCGGCTCAGGACCAACAGGACGATAGATGTGATACCAACAGTACATGACCCCCATCTCAATCAGACGGTCAACCCAAGCGTTGTTAACAAGGTCATCAATGTTGCTCTTGCAAACGCTGGTACATACACCGACCAGCAGTTTGTTGCGGAGAGCGGCTTCCAGGCCTTGCATCGTGTGATTCAAAACCTCGGCACGACCACGTCGAGAGTCACTGATAATCTCAGTACCTTCCACGCTAATGAGCGGCGTAACATTACCCAGGCGTCGAAGTTCAGCAGCAACCTCGTCGGTGATGAAGTGTCCATTCGTGAAAACCTGGAAGTAGACATCACGGTTGGCTTCAAAAATCTTCATCAGATCCTTGTGCATAAATGGCTCACCACCGAGGATGCCGAAAAAGCTGTTGCCCATCGCTTTGGCTTCAGCGATGGTCTTATTGGCAGCGTCAACTTCGATACGATTCTGCTTTGCTCCAACGTCAACCCAACAGCCTTGGCAACGCAGATTACAACTGTTGATCACGGACATATAAAGAAACGGCGGGAAGAACTCGCCTTTTTTCAATCGGCGTTTGTGTTGGTGAACACTCCATAGCCCTCGCGCACCCAAAGTCCACGCCGCTTTCCAAAGCAAACGTTTGTCAGTTTCTTTCAGGAATCTTTGAGCGAGTCGCAAGTACATGATTTAGCGGTTTACCCGGTTGCGTGAATTCAGAAGCATAATACAGGTCTCAGGACTGAAATCGACAGGCGTCAGTCAATTGGCTGCAAGTCCATTGTCACGTCAGTATTACGTTGAAGGAAGTCCCAGCCTGCACAGGAAGACCGAATAATGCCTTAAAAGGCATTGATTCCAGCCGTTTCCCGGCAAGTCACCGAGCGCCGTGGGCATGTGGGTTTCACGCGACAATACCCAAACGGGCGGTCTTGGTTCATCCCCTTGAGATCTACCGCATACGCTTCGGGAAAAAAACCGGCCCATGGTTTGAATAAAAAAGCCGGCAGACCCAATGAGTCTACCGGCTTTGCGAATATCAACGAAGTTGTTGCTCAACTCACTTGCTGGCCTTCTTGGCTTTTTTCTCGAAGCCTTTTCCGAATGCTTTGTCGGAGAAAACGAGCTTCATTCGGGCTTCATCGTCCTTGGCCGAGGCCACTTTGTTTTTGCAACCGTCGCAGCAAAAACCTACTTCTGTGCCTGCAATGTTGACCATTTTTCCGGCTTTCACTGCACCACCACTGAAAGGGCAGCCTTTCTGGGTGTACTGCTT
>CAXGRW010000403.1:0-5226 GCA_964012125.1 uncultured Rhodopirellula sp. | reverse complement strand
AAGGCCAACACAGTGTGCCTTGAACACGGAAAACCGGATCCTAAACCGCGAGTCGCCTATCGAATGATTCCACTGGAAACATTCACGACTGACCCTATTATCACACAGGTCTGTCAGCAACTCGGCACCGGTCAAATCCCACAAAACGTTGCACAGGCAATCGTGTGGCACCACAGCAATGGCATACCATGGACAAAGCTTGCTGATCTTGATCGCGTCCAATCTCGGTACCGAGGCAACATCAAGTTCTTCAGCCCTGACGACTTAGTCACCGCAAAGTCCTTTTTTGCTTCTTCTTCGAGAAGCGATTATCCCGAGTACCAGTATTCATCGCCTACGGGAAGGGTTTCCGCATCGGCTAGTGGGTTTGCATGGTCCATTTCAAACGCCCACAAGAGTTCCTACAGCAACGCTCGCTCAGGATATCAATCGACGTCCAGATGACTGAATAGAAAGGCATAAAGATCAACGCTTTGCTCGATCTGTTCCGTCAAGGAATTCCCACTGCCATGCCCTGCATTGGCACTGGTACGAAGCAGAATGGGCGCACCAGCAGCGGTCGCTTGCTGCAATCGAGCAGTCATTTTTCGTGACTGCATCGGGTCCACACGTGGATCATTTTCCCCCGTCATGAAAAGTACTGCAGGATAATCCACACCATCCTGCACATGATGGTACGGCGAATAGCCAAACAACGCGTCAAACTGTTCCTTCTGCTTAACGGTCCCGAACTCGGTGACGTTAAACGCCCCGTTGGGTGAGAGCTCAACCCGCAGCATGTCGTAGATACCAACAAGTGCAACGACTGCTTTGACCATCTTCGGATGCTGGGTCAACGCGGCTCCCATCAACAAACCGCCATTACTGCCACCCAATATCGCTGTTCGCTCAGGAGTGGTGTAACTATTTAAACTCAGGTATTTCACGCATGCGGCAAAATCATCGAACACGTTTTGCTTATTGGTAAGATTTCCTTCGAGATGCCATTGCTCACCATACTCCCCACCGCCTCGCAGATTGGTCACAACGTAAATGACTTTGTAGTCCATCAGAATACGATTCAGCGGTCTGAAGCGTGGCTCCAAATTGACGCCATAGCCTCCATACCCATAAACGATGCAGGCATTGGATCCATCGGCAGTGACACCCGGTGGCAAAATGATATTGAGTGGTACTTTGGTTCCGTCATCCGATGTCGCAAACTTGCGAATAACTCGTGCTCCCTCCAACGTTGTCGCTGATACATTCGCGATCTCAGTCTTCACGGTTTTGCCAGTAACCGCATCGTACTGATAATAGGCATCCGGCTTGGTATAGGAAGTATTCCCAAACAGCACAGACTGCTTATCCAATCGTTGCAAACCATGCACCGCCGCTACTTTCAACTGATCCGGTACAGGCAATGGTCGGCCCCTGTAATCAAAGCACCGCAACTCGCTGGGTCCGCCCAATTGGTAGACCACATACAGGCGATCCTGCATTGGGAGAATGGTCGTCTCGCCCCAAAAAGCAACACCACTGGTAACGATGGTGTCGTTACCTTCGGGGATCATTGTAGGAGAGTTCTGAACATCAAGAGTTGCAACGGGAACACGAACAATTCTCCCTCGCGGCGCCTCTCGCAGCGTGACTACCAGCAAATCATCTTGTGTGCCAAACACAGCTTGTTTGATACCATCGCCAAACTTGCTGAACTGACGCCACTTGCCATTCGCACGACGCAAATGATGGGCAAACTCACCCCCATCACCCTTCTGCACGGTAGCCAACAAGTTCCCGGTAGATTCATCCATCGTCAGCTGAATTTCAGCGATCTGCGGGAAACCTTCACCCAGTTCATAGGGGTCATCGACGACAGCTTGCCCCAACTGATGACGATAGACGTGCTGGTACACATTCTGATCATTCGGGTCACCAGGATTGACTTTGAAATGCCGGGTGTAAAAGAAACCAGAACTGTCAGGGAACCAAGCGAGCGATCCACCTGCTGTTCCGCTATTCACATAAGCAATGCTCTCGCCAGGGACCATTCCCCCAGTTTCAATATCATAAAGACTCAAATTCCCGACTTCGCTACCACCATTGGAAAGTGAGACTGCCAACCACTTTGCATCAGGGGAAACTTTGTACCAATCAACCGACGTTGTGCCTGAAGCATCAAGCTTATTAGGATCGACAATGATGCGTGCATCAGACACGTCATTCACTGAATTCATCATCACAATGAACGGTTGCTGCCGCGGTGGTTCCTTCTTGATGGCAAAGCACTTTCCGCCACGCAGCGTTACGCTCCCGTAACTGATGGTCTTCGCACTTAGAATTTGAGTGATCCGCTGACGCAACTTTGGGACACCAGGCAAGTGGTCCAGAACGCTACGGGCGTAGCTATTCTGCATGTCGCTCCATTTTTTAACTGCAGGATCAGTCCCATCCTCCAACCATCGAAAATCCTCACTGACCTTGGTCCCATGGTAGTCGTCGGTCACCGTTTTTTTCTTCGTTGCAGGGATGCCGTCAGGCTTACTCTGAGCGTGCAAAGAAGTTGCCCCATTCGGCAACAGCATGCAAGACACAACGACAGCAATCAAACGAATACGAAGTCTCATCATTTTCTCCCAACAAACAAATCATCACGATGCACACGATTCCTGGCAGTTGCACTCGCCGCCTGTGGACATTGCAGCATTGTACTGCTATTTGACGCAACATGCCCAAGCGGCTCAAGACGCCGTGAGAACAGAACGAGTGGCGAAAACCGCGATCAGAGACGGGCAGCAGTTGGTTATCTGCGTTCCGTGGAACTCGGTGTCGAGAAGCTATCAGAAAGTAACATCCCAGCAATTTTCAACTGAGCGATGTGAAGTTCTTCCTGAGCATCGAGATGTGCCAACTGAGTGTTCGCATAAGTTCTCTGCACCAGAAGCAGGCTAGTGAAACTTACCTGCCCCAATTCGTAGGCCTTGCGAGTCAATTCCAGAGTTTCTGCAACTTTGGGAAGAATCCTGGCCTCGTACCGGCGGACTTCCTCTTGCGAGTTCCGATACTGCTCAAATACTGGTGTGAGTCTTTGCTTGAGTTGCAGTTCTGCTTGACTCAATGCGTGTTGCGCGGCGTCGAGTTGATGACGAGCCGAACGGATTGCACCTTGATTCTTGTTCCACAACGGCAGCGGCAGTGCCACAGTGAGTGCACCGTCAGGTCGACCACCAATTCCGTTGTCCCGCCAATTGATGAGCCCACGGACAGTCACGTTGGGTTTGGTCTCAACCTGCTGTCGCCTTAAATTACAACGGGCACGTTCAATACCAGAGAACAAAGCTGCCACTTCCGGACTGCCGCTAAGAAGTTCTTGAAGCGACTGTTCAAACTGCAGATCATGATCCGAAGAAGCAAGGTCTCCCGCCAGTGGTTGCACTGGCAAAGAATTTTGACCAGTCACTGCTACCAGTTCGCGCCAGACAGCTACCTGATGAGTTTCTGCATTCCTTAACACAAGTTCAGCAGACTCGACCTCAATCTCAGCCTGCAATAATTCGGCACGACTGATTTCACCTATGTGCAACAACTGCTTGGAAACATCGATTCCCTGAAGCCCGATTTCAACAAGCTGCCTAGAAAGTTCGAGTTGTTTAGCGGCCCTCAGAGCTCGTGTGTACACAATACGGACGTCGGTAAGAACGCGTTGACGCTGGGCGACCCAAGCCTGCTCCAATGCTGCAACCTCATGTAACACAATTGAACGATTCAATCGCAGCTTTTCACTCCGTACAACTTCCTGCTGCACGAGGACACCATATTGTTCGGCGCGACCGCTGCTACCTAACTGCTGAAAATCGAAACCAACCTCCGGATTCGATCGTAATCCCGCTTGATACGCACGCCCCTTTGCAGCTGCAATTTGAGCACTTGCTCGCAGGATCGAAGGATTCGACTTCGTCGCAATAAATTCCAACGATTCGACTGTCATTCCATTTGTCGGTTTTCGTGCCACTGACTCTGGTGTGATCTGGTCGACAGAGCCAGAATTGGTGTTTTGCGTTACACCATCGTGCGGACCATCCTCCAGCAGGCGTTGAAGCGTTCCGTCGATTTCAGCGGGAAAGGCAAGAGGCTTCGCTGCAATCTGCACTGCAGGTTGATCTGTTTCGCGTGCCAACCGTTCGACAAGCAGCGAACCACTACGGCCAGAACGGTTGACCTGTTGTCCTAAAAGCAATGGCGAAGAGGCGAATACAGAACAGGCGAATACAATGATGCCAGTCAGGATGGGCAAAAAAATCAGTCGCAGGCGACATTCGTATTTCGATCGCATGGCCGACCTCTGGCAAATCAAATGCACAATGACGGACAACTTCGATATTGAGAGTGAAGCGTCTCCAGCAACGGTTACACTGCGGGCCTACCTGTTGAGGCTCGGTCCTTGATACCAATCAACTTTAGTCATGGCGAAGCCTGACAGCGATTAACCGACCAAGAACACCGCCAAAACCAGTTTTTGGTTACTGGGAAAGACAAGAACGAGATATCCTATGATCTCGGCCCTGACTCAATACCTAGCATTCTTTGACATCATGCAACAAAAAATCAATCCCCACGGCACTGGCACTCTATTGCTAGCCTTTGCATTTCTTGCCTTCTCGCAGACCTCAGATCTGTACGGTCAAGACGGATCATCGAAGGGTTCCCAAACGAAAAGTCGGCCGAATATTCTTTGGCTGTTTGCCGAAGACACCTCGCCGTGGATGGGTTGCTATGGTGACCCGATCAATCAAGGTGCGACTCCCAACATTGATTCGCTAGCAGCGAGGGGCGTGCTTTTTTCTCGTGCTTTTGTTCCAGCACCGGTTTGCTCTGCTTGTCGTTCGGCATTGATGGGGGGGCAAAATCAGATTCGCTTCAATGCGCACGAGCATCGTTCATCTCGAGGACCAGCAAAGCTACACCTGCCTGACCATATGAAACTGCTTCCGCAGTTAGTGAAGGAAAGTGGTTACTTCACATTCAACCTCGGGAAAACCGACTACAACTTCGTCTGGGACAATCCCGCAACCTATTCTCTGGAACAAAATCAAAGGCATCAAATTCCATGGGAGAAATTGAGCAAGAATCAACCCTTTTTTGGGCAGATCCAGACAGCGGGTGGTAAGAACAATACCACCAAATTCCCCGCGTCTCGCAAGGTCGACCCAGCAACGGTCACGGTTCCTCCCGACTATCCCCAAAATG
>CAXGRW010000402.1:0-5237 GCA_964012125.1 uncultured Rhodopirellula sp. | reverse complement strand
CCGAGCAGCAGGGCGACATCATTGCTTCCTTGCCGCTGCGGACGTCGTTGACACTTATGGGGACCAAGATCAGCTCGGCTGCGGTTGAGAAAATGAAAAGCCGACTTTCAGGGCTTTTGATTCAGATTCGACGGGGTGGGTTTCTTGGCGTCTCGTGTTACCGCGAGGAACAGGTATGTCGAGTCAATGTGGTTTATCCCAACACAGCTGCATCCGAGGCCGGACTGATGTTTCGGGACATCATCGTGGGTGCTGGTGAAGATAAAATCTCGGATTTCAGTACGCTGCAGGAAACCATCAACAAGCATCAGGCGGGTGATGAGATCGAAATCAGATTTCTTCGTGGCGGAGCGATCATGAAGGCGAAGGTGAAATTGAAGCGGTTGGAAGAAAATAAAATTGAGTAGTTCTGACGCGTCGAAAAAGAGCGATCAAGCTCCGCAGCATGATGACGTTTGGCAACAAACGAGGTGGCGATCGGGTGTCCGACGAAGGCTGTTAGCTTGGTTTGCCAAGCATGCGCGAGACCTGCCGTGGCGTCGCCTGTCCACGCCCTACCGCGTTTGGGTCAGTGAAATTATGCTGCAGCAGACGCAGGTTGCTACCGTGCTGCCTTACTATGCAAGGTTCATGGAATCTTTTCCTACCGTGCAAGAACTAGCGGCTGCCGATGAGCAAGTCTTACTATCCCATTGGGAGGGCTTGGGGTATTACCGGCGAGCACGGTCACTCCATGCTGCAGCTAAACTGATCGTTGCCGATCATGGTGGCGAGTTTCCCTTGCAGTTCGATGAGGTGCTCGCCTTGCCTGGCGTCGGGCGTTACACCGCAGGTGCAATTCTCTCGATTGCTGACGGACAGAAACAGCCAATTCTGGAAGGAAACACGCAACGAGTTTTCAGTCGCTGGATCGCGCTTAGAGGAACTCCAGCTGACACCGCCAATACTCGATTGTTGTGGCAGGTCGCCGAGGAAATGTTGCCGCGGAAAGACGCCGGAACCTTTAACCAGGCAGCGATGGAATTAGGGGCGCTGATTTGTAAACCCAAGGGACCAGCCTGCCACGAGTGTCCGGTGGCATCTGCCTGTTGCGCGCATCAGGGGGGATTGGAGCAGGAAATACCCGGCAAGGTGACGCGGGTGACTTACGAAAATCGAACTGAGTATGTCATGGTGGTCCAGAAGCCTGCGGAAAAGGACGGTCGCCGCTCGCGGCATGGAGGAAAAAAGTCTGTCAAAGCCGGGAGTCAGCAGCAACAGTTTTTGGTTCGTCCTTTGCCAGAGGGGGGCCGCTGGGCAGGCTTATGGGATTTCCCAAGGACCACTCAGGGGTCTCTTGGCAGCATCGCAGAGGCCGCGACGCAGTTGTCAGACGAGGTGGGTGTGAATCTCATTCCCGGAATTCGGTTACGGATGTTAAAGCATGCGGTTACAAAATATCGCATTTCCCTGCAGGTTTATCAGGCTGATTTGCTTGACGAAGGTGACATTCCGGGAAAACCGTGGAAATACGTGTCTTTGGCAGAATTGGCCGAAATGCCGATGAGTGTGACCGGCAGAAAAATTGTCAAAATTTTGAGTGAGGATTCCCAACGACGACTTCCAATGTCCTAGTCCAACTTCGCCTGCTTTTGATTATACTTTCGTGAGTCGTCTGACCGGCGACTTGCACAGCCTGCAGAGGCTTTTCGTACACCAACCCGAGCTCAATTTGAGTACGCTTTGAAAAAGAGTTCAGTAATGAGATTAATTGCGTTTTCTTCTGTGTTGGCGACTGCCGTTCTTAGCGTGACCGCCGTCGCTGTTTCACCTCGCGGCCAGTCTGATCAAGTCGTACTGGGTGATCCAGTTTTGACTGCTGGAGTTCCAGGTGTTGGCTTGCTAACACCGCAAGCACTCGACGCTTGGTTGAATGACCCCGCCAACCACCGGACTTTGAAGGTCCAGTTGCCAGCGGGGCTCGATGCTGCTGAGGCGAATATCTATATCCCCGAAAACAATCCCATGACTCGCGCGAAGATCGAGCTGGGTCGTCAACTCTACTTCGATGAGCGGTTGTCTTCGGACAACACGATTTCGTGCGCCTCATGCCACGATCCGCTGCAGGGCTACGGCGCGGAGACTGCTTTCGGAATCGGCGTCCGCGGCCAGCAGGGCGGTAGGAATTCACCCATCTCGTACAACCGGATCCTGAGTAAGGGGCAGTTCTGGGATGGCAGAGCGGGGTCGCTGGAAGAGCAGGCTGTTGGGCCTGTGGCAAACCCAATCGAAATGGGGAACACGCATGCGGCTTGCGTCGACACGTTGAAGAACATTCCCGGTTACAAAAAACAGTTTGATGCAATTTTCAGCGACGGGGTGACGATCGACAATGTCGGCATGGCCATAGCAACGTTTGAACGAGCAATCGTAACTGGGCCCGCCCCCTCCGATGCTTACGAGGCAGTGCAGAAGTTCGAGAAAGTTTTCGCAGACGACCTTGAGTATCTGGATGAGGAGCCGGAGCTGAAAGCGAAGTACTCCAAGTTGAAGAAAGCCGCAGCAGCATCACCGATGAGTGAGTCCGCCCAAAGGGGAATGGCTTTGTTCGCCGGGAAAGCAAATTGCACAGCGTGTCACGCCGGAGCCAACTTCACTGACGAGCAGTACCACAATCTGGGCGTCGGCATGGTTGCCGACGAGCCTGATCTTGGGCGTTATGTAGTCACCAAAGACAAGAAAGACTGGGGCGCCTTCAAAACTCCGACCCTTCGCAACATTGCGATGTCACCGCCCTACATGCACGATGGCAGTCAGAACACGCTGGAGGAAGTTGTGGATTGGTACGACAAGGGCGGCCACAAGAACGCCGGTCTTAGCGACAAAATGAAGGTCCTGAACTTAACGGCTCAAGAGAAGGCGGATCTCGTGGCATACATGGTGGAGGGTTTAACCGGTGACTTTCCAGTTGTGAATCAAGGGCGGCTTCCTTAAGTCGCACGGGGCTATGACACAACCTACGAGTGCAGTGTTCTGAGCAATTTCTCAGGCACGCCAATCCCAACCACATGAACAACGCCGACATATTCGTCGGCGTTGTTTTTTTTGAATCCAGCTTTTTCCGCGACAAATGTGATTGTGTGATCAGCGACGAGTGTGGGCTGGGAAGCTTCACCCGTATCGCAGTCCAAACCTGTTGGGATATCGATTGCGATTCGCATCCCTGGATGGACATTTGCCATTTTAACTAGATCGCGATAGCAACCGCGTGGAGGTCCATTTGCGCCCGTTCCCAGCAAGGCGTCCACAATGGCTGCAGCGTTATGATCGAGATCGGGAACATTTGCTGAAGACGCCTTCGGGTCAACAATCTTCATGGGGATTTCTGATCGCGCAGCAATCATGGCGTTGACTTGGGCATCGCCATGTAGTTTGGCGAGGGGGGCAGCACAGATCATGCGAACTTTCCGCCCCATGACTTGCAGGTGCCTGCCGATCACATACCCGTCTCCTGCGTTATTCCCGCCACCACATAAAACCTCGATTGGCCCTTTAGGGGCTACTTGGTGAATGATCTCCGCGGCGCGGGAACCAGCATTCTCCATCAGCACGACACCCGGGATTCCGTATTCCGAGATCGCAGTTTGGTCGACTGATCTTACTTGTGCTCGTGTCAGCGCTGGCAACTTTGTCATTTTCAAATTCCAACGCTCGTGCGATACTATGCAATCAGCCTCCGCAAGGCTGCTGCTATACGTGAATTGAAGAAATCCGGGTGCTACACGAGTTGAATCATGCCGCTATACGAATTTGAGTGTAAGTCCTGCGACAGCATTGTCGAAGTACTTGTCCGGTCGACGTCGGAAATAAACACATGCCCAGATTGCGGTAACGCCGACTTGAAACGTCTTTTAAGCGTGCCTGCCAGCCCTTCTATCGCAAATAACTCCAGTTTACCGATGGCTGCAGGAGGTGATTCCTGCGACGCTCCGCGATGTTGCGGTGGGGGGTGTCAGGATTAGGATTCTAGCAGTTACCTGCATCAGAGCTCTTATGCAGGCAGTGTCCACTTGTCGCAACAAGATAATTCCCTATCTGGCTGAGGTGCGCGCAAGAATCTTGGGAGGTTTTCCACGTCATGGGTACGGGCGATCGAAGGCTCCGTTTCAAATATTTACTTCGATGCAGCCTCAACACCCTATTCGGAGCACGCCAAGTGGGGCCAGACCGCTGTCGGTTTGTGTCCACGTGCCGTGGCGGGCTTAGGATGGTAACCTTATCTGGCAAAGCCTGTGGAAAGGTAATTCCAGTTCCTGATATCTAGCACAGAAGAACTCAATGTCCGATCTCAGCGAATCTCCCGTACGACCTGCGAATGATTCTGTCGTGGCTCCTAGGCTGCACCTGTCACGGCGAGGTTTGTGCATCTGCTTGATATTGATGGTTGTTGCCGGATTGTCTGTCTACGCCATCTTCCCGGAACGCGTTGGGGGGCCACCCTTGCCGGTTGCCGTGGAGCTTGGAAAGGGGGCAATGCCAACAGCCGACGGTGCTGGAAAGTTGTTGACGGAAGTAATCGTTTTGACAAATCTCACCGACCACCCGATTCCGCGATTTTCAATTGAGATCAATGATCAGTATTTGCTGATCCGCGACGCGCCGCTGGCAGCAAAAGAGCGATTGCAGTTGCCTCAACGCGTATTTACGGACAAACGCAGCAATCACCGATTCAATCCGATCAAGTATCCTGTCGAAGCGGTGACGCTGACAGGTCAGTTACCAACAGGCGCCCGAGGGGTCACTCGATTTCTCTTCGAGGATGGTGTGATCACCGAGACCCACTAGACTGTTGTCCGGGTGGATCATGGAATGCAACAAGGATTGCAGTGATCGTGTCCTGCGTTGTTCGTGGCAGTCCGCGTGCTCTTTCAAGGCGTGATGCCTCACGCTCTCGATGGTCCTCAATCCATTTTTTCTTCGGGGAGTTATACAAATGCCTGTGTCTGCTTTGGGCTTGAAATCTGCTTGCCTCATTCGCATTGGTTTGCTGAGTGTGGTTGTCTTGCTGGCTCTAGGTCCTTCCGTTTCCGGGCAGGGGCGGAAGAGTGATTATGAACGGTCAAAGACCTATTCATCGCGGGTGCGGAATCTGGTCTTTCGTGATGCCGTTAAGCCAAATTGGTTCGATGCTGGTCGTAAATTTTGGTATCGCGTTCAAACCAGCGGTGACTCGTTTGAGTATGTGTTGGTCGATGCTG
>CAXGRW010000401.1:0-5285 GCA_964012125.1 uncultured Rhodopirellula sp. | reverse complement strand
GATTCAACCTGAAAGCCACTGATGGCATCGACGAGTTTCTGCACGGATTCCGGATTGATAGTGCTTCCGTAACCTGCTTTTAGTGCAGCGCGTTCCAGCTCTCTGCCAAGGTCGGCGATGTCTTCCAGTCCTTTGTTGACTCCAGTCTTCATTGCTTCGGTCGCTTGAGTGACTTCGTGCAGTCCGTGTTGGCTGGTGTAGACCGTCCCAAGAATTGTGAAGACATGTTCGTTGGTTGTGAAGAATGTTACAGACCTTCGATACACCCGTTCTTTGACATCATGTGTTTGTTTGAGTTTTGTGATCAGTGTTTCACCGACGTCGTAGCCAACTTCGAGATTTTCCGCGATGTCTTTGAGCAGTTGGTAAGTCGCATCTTCTTTCTCAAAACTGTAACGAGCTTCATCTCGGGTCAATTCGAGTCTGCTTTTTTCACTTTCATCATCACCGCTGTAGGCGTCCAATGCTTCTTGGGTTTCACTCAGGGAAACTTTTGCCTGTTCTAGGATGGGCACTTGTGCATCGAATAGATCACGGGCCAGTATTTCTGCTTCCTTTAGCGCGAAGCGGAAATCGATGTAGCCTTCCATGATCGCTTCTTCACGTTTCAGCTGATCCTTTGTGTCTTTAGCGACTTCGCTGTAGATTTCGACAATTTTTTCGAACCGATCACTTGGTGTCCCGCGTCGCATCTTCATCCACCAGTTCGACACTTTCTCAGTGCCGCTGATTTTCCCATCATCGAGCTGATTGATGAGCCGTTTGCTGTCTTCGCGGACTGAATCAAACATCTGAGTGATACTCATGTAACGGTCACCCACCGATATTCCCTCGACGTTTTCCCGTACAAGAGCGTTGAAGGCACTCATGTGCTGAATGACATCTGCGATTGCGAGGACTTTGGCCTCATCGAGGTGTTTGACATCTTCGAGCAGGCTGATGAGTTCCTGTGGGGCCGTATTTGAACTATCAACGCCGAAGTCTTTGAGCACATTGACAGCTCGACCAAGGTATTTACGCATGGAGGTCGATTCCTGAGCCTGTGTGCTGGAAGCTTTGGGTTCAGGGGCAGGTTGCTGTGCTTGATCTGACATGACGACAAATTCTCCAGGGAATAAGTTGTTGGAGAATCGGCGTTTCCGATCCTTCTCAACCGTTATTAGATTAGCGCTTGAACCTCGCGGCTGCAATCAGCTACTGAGGGGGAAACGTGATTTCCGGCCAGCTGGCGGTTTTCACGCTCCCCGAATGCGGAAAACGTGCCGATTGAATAGAATACATCTCGGTCAGGACACTCCAACCCCGCTCCGCGAAGATCATGGCTAATCAGTCTCAGGCTCAGACGCCCTATCGATCCACACGCTCGACTCAAAGGAGATCGGGCTCGTTACCTGAGGAGAGTCTGTCGCTGCAGGAGACTCTTCGAGTCATGGATGTGGCTCGGGAAATGCGAGATCAGCGGGAAACAGCTGAGGAGATGTTTCGACGCGATGATTTGAGGACTCAGTTGCGTGACAAGCTGGTTCGCACGGCTCGCATGTCCGGTGACAATGTCACGGAAGAAGAAATTGAGCTCGCCATCGAGCAGTTTTTTGAATCCGTCCATAGCTACCAAGACCCTCAGCCCAGCATGAAATCCTTCTTGGCATATTGCTGGGTGTGGCGTGGTCGCCTGACTCTTGCGGCAGCTGCTCTCACCACGGTCCTCGGTGGACTTTGGTTTATGTTTTCCTGATGTTTTAAGTTCAAGGTTGCTCGCGAGATGACGATTCCTGGTCCCACCGTGCATCAACAACTGATGGATGCATTCAAACGCTTGACCGAGCAATTAGAACAAGACAGGCAGGGCATGCATGATGTGCAAAAAGAGTACGAGCAACTTGATGCAGAACGTGATGATGCCCTTCGCAGTCTTGCGGAACACTATCTTCCTGAATTGACAGCTGATGCGATTGCTTCAACATGGCGAGAAGTTCAATCGGAAATCTCAACACTTCTGCTGCGAAAAGAGGATGAGGACCAATCTTTGCAGCAAGAATTGAAGCAATTGCAGGAGAATCGAACAGCGACCGAAAAGGCTCTTGTCGAAGCAACCAATGTTCTGGATGAGGCAATTCTGGAACAGAATGAGGTTTCAGCTCTCGTTGAGAAGCGTTTGCAGGAAGATACCCATTTTGTGGAATTGGCAGACCGAGCAGCCATCGCTGAAGTCACGCTTGAGAGAGCTGAATTAAATTTGCACGAAATTGATCAAGACGCGGCCAGGAAGCTGCCCTCCTATCAAGCGAGTACGCTGTTTCAATATTTGTATGAGCGTGGCTATGGCGAGAATAGATATCGAAGCCGGGGACTGACTCGTCGTATTGATCGTTGGCTAGCACGCTACATCGATTTCACAAAAGCAAGGCAGGGTTACGATTTTCTGAAACAGACACCGGATCAAATGCGAAAGATCATCGCGGACGATCGCCGCTCGTTGAATATTGTTATGGAGGAATTGGAGCGGAAGCGTGATAGGGTTGCGAATGCACAGGGCTTGCCAGAGAAAATAAATCTCACTGAGCGATTCACCAAGGCTCGACAGCAAAGCCTGCAAACAGCGAACTTTATTTCTGAATCGATGAATGAAGCAGAAGATCGTATCCGTGATCTCTCAGACCCGCGAGGATCTTACTACCAACAGGCGATTGAACTATTCAGGCAAACACTTCTTGGATTCAAGTCGAGTGATTTAAAGAAGCGGGCCGAAGCCACGAAGGATGATTTGACGGATGATCAGATTGTCGCTCGCCTTTCCGGTGTTGAGTCTGACCGCGGAGACTTGCAAGAGGCAAGTCGTGATCGTCGTAATTTGCAGAAACAGAAACAGGAAGTCATCGAGGAATTGGGACGAGTGATACAGCGTTTTCGCGCAGCCCACTTCGATTCCGTGCGTTCGCATTTTCTGAATACACTCAATATCGATGAGGAAATTTCCTATACCGAAGATGCAGAGGACGCACGTAAGCTATGGCAAAAGATTCGACGTTCCCAACGATGGGGTGATCATGATTCAGAAGAAGATGCTAGTGGCTCTTCACTGAAGCAGGTCTTGGTCAACGCCATGGGAAAAGCTGCTGGTGACGAACGCGGAGATGATGCGCGGCGTGCCGGCTCACGTCGTATGGAATACGATTCGACCAGCGATGCTCGCCCAGCAGTTGGGGATTACTCAGCCGACAGTTCAGGTGATCATTCTCGCTGAGGCCTTAATTGGAAGTCTGTGCAGTTTTGCCTTCCAGTGGCTTTGAATCGGCTGAGCGAACGGTGAAATAACGGTGATGTGCCCATTGCGGAACGATATCAAGACGCCAGCAAGTCTGCTCGAGCGGAGCGAGATTGGCAGTTCCCTGTGGCAGCCCACCTAATGGCACCAGCGTCATCGCAGCATCAGGAAACGCGATGAATCGGGTTAGCAAGGCCTCAAGGTGTACCTGCCGGATGGTTCCACCGATGGATGCATAATCCTGCATCTCGGCGGATGAAATGGCGTCCATGCCTGTCAATGAAAGAGCATTGTGCTCGTCATCAATCAGCAAGGCGACTTTCAGATCAGCTATCTCTGTTTCAGGTGACAAAGTTAATGCGACATTTGCATAGTGACCGTTCGTGAAGGGAATGACACCTGTTCGGCTATTCGTTCCAAGCCGAATCAAGCGATTTTCTTTGATGGACTGCCCCACGAGACGTTTAGCAGTTTCATCGATCATCCAGTCAGTGGGTTCGTTGAACGTTTTTGAAACCATCAGTGTTTCACCACTGGGGCGGCGAGCGAAATGGGGTCGGTTACTGGTGTCGGTCGGCGCTTTTGAATTTAACAGTGCTTCTGCCGAGGCTTGTTGGCTAGATAGATAACCTGCCTGCTCATTGGCAAACCGTTTCCTCCACGTCAGTGGTTCGTTCGTTGCTAGCGTGTAGGCGTCGATGCTCTTGGCGAGTGCCGGATTCTTTTTGGCTAGTTCATTCAAGGCACTTGTGCATGCCTCGGCAACCTGACTCCGACCTGTAGTCCGACGATCTACTTGACTGATTTGCCGGAGCAAATCGGTATAAACCATCGGTATCTGATCTGTGGCAGTTTTTTCAGCGACTGAGTTGATGATGGCTGGCAGTGCGATCAAGGTCGCTTTCTTTAAACTGGCAATCTCGTTTGTTTTTGCATTGCCTGTCTGGTTGGTGACCATCCACTCAATCGCATTGGCACGGGTTAAATTTGCCGAACCCTGAATCCATAGTTTGCAGACTTGTGCGAAGGCTTGAGTGCCATCGGCTTTCACATCACCATCAAGTGTTGCAGCGCCTGTATGTTCCAGTTCCTGACAAATACGTTTCATTTCTTCTGTGGCAGCGGCAGCGCTGGTCACTTCATTTTTGATTTTGTCATTCGCTTGTGCGAGATACCACGTTCGTCTCAGTTTCTTGTGGTTGACGTCGCCGGTGGTGAGCAGTGCTTCAAAATTATAAAGATATTTCTTGTGTTCCAATGGTCGGAAGAAAACCAGGGATTCACGCATTTGCATGCCCTTGGCTTCCATTTGTTTTGTGAAGACTTCTGGGTCACTTCTGTTTTGCAGGCTGGCGGAAGCTTGTTGAAGAAATTTTTGGAATCGTGGTGAGTCACGTCGCAGTTGAGTAGTGAGCTGGGTCATCATCTGACTGCCGCGTGGAGTTCGCGAGTAGGACAAGCCAAACTGGTCAATTTGCACGGCGAGTAAAAAAAGTTTTCGGGTTAGATCAGCACCGATGGGTTCCGACATCAACTCGAGGTGTTTTGCATCTCGCCGAGCTTTCCAGATTCGGGCGGCCGATTTTGAGATTTGTCGATCAGAGAAACTGGCTGGATCGTTCTGTTTTTCGAACATTCGTGTCACAACGTCGAGTTCTTCCAGATACGTTTGGTGCAACTCGTTTGCCAGTGCCTCAGCACCGTCGATCGTCCCGTGGGTCTTAAGTGGTTGAGATGGATTCTTGCCTGTGGGATTACCGATCAAAGGGGTGTTAATTCCGAAAAACAGTAATGCAGTACACGACGCAAGAATGATCAACCGCGGCGGCGTGGTTGCCATGGTAAATTGAGAGAAATTGAACATGCTATTTGGTTTCCTCGCGAATCACGCCCAGTACATTACCACCTTCGATCTGAATAACGCTGCCATCAGATCCGCGCAAGGAGATTATTCCGAAGGTGGCCGTCAATGCTTTGTCCGTTGGATTGTATTGTTGGAAAGCGACGGTCATTGCCTCTC
>CAXGRW010000400.1:0-5286 GCA_964012125.1 uncultured Rhodopirellula sp. | reverse complement strand
GGAATCTACCAAGCGTTGGTCACCACCGTATGCGGACTGGTTGTCGCGATCCCGTCACTTGCGATCTACGCCGTCTGTCGAAACCGTGTTGATTCCCTCATCGCCGAAGTCGCCTACCAAAGCCAACATGCACTTACTCCTATTAAACGCCGCCCGGCTGCACGAGCTCGTCAGGCAGCAAGCAATCCGCCAACCGCCCAAGCCAAGGGTGTTGCCGGAAATGCTACGCAGAGCCGCAAGCCGACCGACCGACCTCCCACAGCTACGCCCTCCAAAAAGCCCCCGTCTGAGGGCAAATAACCTCTTGAATAGCCTTGTGACGTCGTGCCCCGAACGTGAGCCACAGGCAACATGAGACGCCGACGAAGCCCCCAACTCGCCAGCTCGCTAATCGCCTGCTCGCCAATCGCCAGTCACGACTACACCAGCAGCCTAATCGGCCTCTACCCTACGCCACTTTGCTGCAGGTTTAGCCGCTGCGGTTGCTAAGGCCAAACCCGCGACCGGCCTTTTCTTTTCGTCGTCGCAATCAAACGCGATCCAGCGCCAGCTAAAAGACGTTCCGAAAACAACCGTCTCATCGATCCATTCCTGCCCGACCTCGAGGACAAACATGCTTCCCGGACTCAGCCTCTTTGATATGACCGGACAGACAGCCATCGTGACTGGTGGTTCCAAAGGACTTGGAAAAGCCATCGCAGAAGGATTGGCATCTGCGGGAGCCAACGTTGCCTTGATTAGTCGCAATCAATTCGAGGCTGAGGCCGCAGCCAAGGAGATAGCAGACACCTACCAGACCCAAACACTGGGCCTTGAAGTTGATGTCACAAACCAGCCTGACATCGAAGCGATGGTCGGTACCGTATTCGAAAAGTTTGGTCGCATTGATGCTCTAGTCAATAATGCAGGAATCAATATTCGTGGCCCTATGAGCGAGCTAACTCTCGAGCAGTTTCGCGAGGTTCAGCAAGTGAATGTAGAAGGTATCTGGATTGCCACTCGTGCTGTTCTACCAATCATGAAAAAACAGGGCTGC
This sequence comes from uncultured Rhodopirellula sp., assembly GCA_964012125.1. Classification (GTDB taxonomy): domain Bacteria; phylum Planctomycetota; class Planctomycetia; order Pirellulales; family Pirellulaceae; genus Rubripirellula. The sequence continues at coordinate 4,250 of CAXGRW010000400.1, read as the reverse complement.
GGTCGTGTGATCAACCTTGCCAGCACTCTCGGTCTTGTCGGATTGGCAAATCGGACTCCCTACGCGACCAGTAAAGGCGCAGTGGTCCAACTGACGCGTGCCATGGCCCTTGAGTTTGCCGAAAATGACATCACTGTGAACGCCATTTGTCCCGGGCCCTTCCTGACCCCCATGAACGAACCGATCGCAGACACAGAGGAGGCGAAGAAGTTCATTGTCGGTGCGGTCGCCATGAATCGCTGGGGGAGGCTGGAAGAGATTCAAGGTGCAGCGATTTACCTTGCTAGCCGAGCTTCAAGCTTCACAACAGGCAGCATGTTGGTCGTCGATGGGGGTTGGACCGCCCGCTAATGCGATCAAGTTGTTTGAGGAGACGTAATCGCGTACTGCAGATCAACGCTGTGAACGAACACGCAGGTCAGTTGGGACAGTGCAGTCGATGATCAGAGCACGGCAGCACGTTCCTCACCTGCCCGCAAACCCAAATTCCCGTAACGGTGATAATCACTGCTAATTGACTGTTCTTGTACGTACCACATCAACTCGATCCGTCCCTCGGCACAAACGGGCGTGTCGGCAACGTGCACGTAACGGTCCATCACCGCGCGACGCACCTCCATTGGTACGCGATCTGGCGATGCATATCTCAGCCGGCTGACACCTCCCCACTCAACGGCTTCAATCAACTCCTCTGTGGTTTGTTCAACGAATTCAATATCGGCAGCCCAAGCTTCTGTCATATCGTGCAACCGTTTCAGATTTTCCGAGTGCACTCCTTCAGGTGCGCTAACAATTGATCGGCAGGCAACCGCTTTGGCTGCTGCGACCCGCATGACAATCTCGCTCCATGTGTCATTTTCAGAAACCCGGATCACGAGCACCGGCATGGGTACATAGCGTCGAAGATTGTCCTGACCAACCAGACGAAAATGATCATGAGTTTGCAGGAATTCGTCAGCCGCGGCTCGCTGATAGCTCGCAATCGCTTGGCACAGCATCCTCGCTTCCTCCTGCTCGACTTCGCCGCCATCTGAACCTTGCTCGACCAAGGCGGTAGCTAACGCAGACAATTGCCCATGACCGCCCCGTCCGGCATCGCCGTCGAGTGAAACCGCGGACCTGACTGATTGAGACACCACTGAGGTAGAAGTCACTCGTTCAGCAGCGGCAGTGCAAGCGTCAAAATTCATCAACTGAGCGACATAGTTTGGCCCTCCGGCCTTGATCCCCGGGCCGAATGCGCTTCTTCCCATACCCCCGAAAGGTTGCCGCAGCACGATCGCCCCAGTTGTCGATCGATTGAGATAAAGATTGCCAGCTCGAATCCCCGCTAACCACTGCGATTGCTCGCGATCATCCAAGCTTTCCAGTCCGCTGGTCAAGCCGTAACCTGTTTCGTTCACGATCTGAATCGCCTCGGACAACGACCGAAAACTCATCACTCCCAGAACAGGTCCAAAGAACTCCGTGAGATGCGTGTAACTGCCCCGTTGCACATTCCATTTGATCCCTGGGGAATAGACACACTGGTGTCCATCCTGACGTCGTGGTATCAACGCCCATGATTCGCCTGTCTCCAACTCCTTGAGAGCCTGATTGAGGTCACCCACTGGCGGCGCAATCATCGGCCCCATCCGATTGAAAGTATCCCACGCGGAACCCACTTTAAGACTTTTGGCAGCATCTACCAAGGTTGCCCGAAACGCCTCATCGTGGAACACCTCATCTTCCAGCAGCAGCAACGAGGTAGCTGAACACTTTTGCCCGCTGTGACCAAACGCTGACTGCAAAACATGCTTGATTGCCTGATCCCGATCCGCCATCGCCGTCACGATGGTTGCATTCTTTCCACCGGTCTCGGCAAGGAGTCGCATGTCTGGCCTGGCATGCAACATTTTCAACGCAGTATCGGTGCCACCGGTCAAGATCACAGTATCGACCAAATCATTCGTGACAAGAGACTCACCCACCTCACGCCCTGGGCAAGGCATCATCTGCAAAGCTTCATGTGGCACTCCGCCCCGATAAAAGCAATCGCACAACAGGCTTGCGATCAGGACTGTATTGGAAGCAGGTTTTAAAATGACGCAATTCCCGGCAGCAAGTGCAGCTGCAATGCCGCCGCACGGGATGGCAATCGGAAAGTTCCATGGAGAAACAACCACAACGACGCCCCTACCCTGTGCTGTCACGCCCTCGAGTTGATCAAGCGCAACAGCAGATTGAGAATAGAACTCAATGAAGTCAACGGCCTCTGACACCTCGGGATCACTTTCAAGCAACGTCTTCCCTCCTTCAGCGAGCGCCGCTCCCATGAGCGAGTCGCGGGCTATTCGAACTTCATCAGCCACGCGAGAGAGTATGAACCGCCGCTCATCTGCTGAAAGAGAGCGCCAGCCTGCAGGGTCCTGATCAGCGACCGTAACTGCTGCGTCAACGTCCACGCCATTTGCCTCGACATACCTTGCCACGACGGTGCCATCACGGGAAGGATCCAGCGAATCCCGTACAACCCGCTCTTCAGTCACAATACTGCCACCAACCCGAAGACTGACCTTTGCTGCGTGATCATCACACTTGTCGATCCAGTCCGCCACAATCTGATCCGCCCACAACGAATTCGCAGGAAGGCTGAAATCGGTATCTGGTTCATTCACAAATCCACAACACGTATTTCCAACGGTCGCGTGATTCAATTCTGCATTGGTCGCCTGCCCGCTGCCGCATTCCTTGCTCCCCATCGCAGGGTCATTCCCCTGACCCACTGGCATGTCCACGCGTGTCTGTCTTCGGTCTTGTAGCCTACGCGGCTTGAGTGGCAGCGTGTTGATCCTGTTGAACGAAGAGAGAAATCCAGCCTCCAACAATTTCCATGCATCCGATTCCACTGTGATATTGAATGCGTGACGAAGAAAATTCTCGTCTCCCGTATTCTCATCAAGCCGACGCACGAGGTATCCAATCGCATGAATGAAATCTTCCTTCTGACACGCGGGAGCGTACAGCAGAACACTATTTGTTAATTCATGCAGCGCGCGCCTTTGGTGATTTGCCATCCCCTCAAGCATTTCAAACTGCAACTTGCCCAAGGCATTCGATTCCGTGGCAAGCACGAGCGCATAACTAATATCAAAGAGATTGTGCGAAGCAATGCCGGGACGCACAGCAGCGAGATTCTCGGGCTGCAACGCAAAGTCCACCATTCGTTTATAGTTGGCGTCGGTATCCAGCTTCGATTGAAATGGCGCTTGCGGCCACCCCTGCAGCGAAGCTTCCACGCGTTCCATTTCCATGTTCGCACCTTTGACAATCCGAATCGTGATTGGTGCTCCACCCTGTTCTACTCGACGCTGCGCCCACTCGGTCAGCGTTCGCTGCCATGCATGTGAATCAGGGATATACGCTTGCAGCACAATACCCGCGGCCATCGAATTCAAATCTGTGCGGTCCAACGTCTTCATGAACACTTCCGCGGTCAAAGACAAGTCCCGATATTCTTCCATATCCATGTACACAAACTTGGGAACAACACTGCCATCCATGCGTTCAAAAGTCCCCTTCGCCGCAGCCCGATATAACAGCTCCATCCGATCGCATAGTGGATCAATACAAGCCTGCCGAGCGATTGGCGAAATCTGGGAGTAAATCGTCGAGATTTTGACCGACATGACCTCCACCTCAGGTAACTGAAACGCCTGCAAATATTGTTTCAATCGCCGATTTGCTTCATCCTCGCCCAAGATCGCCTCGCCCAAAAAGTTCACATTCATGCGTACTCCCTCATCCCGCCGTTCCCTCAAGTGCTTGCACAGCACATCGCGCTCAGCAGGAATGATGACATTCGCAGTTTCCCTTCGCATCTTGTCTTTGACCATGGGAATGGTAACCCCGGGCACATAACTGCCAAAGGACTGAAAGCCCATCAGCAGCGTCCGCTCCATCGGACTAAAGAATCGGGGGATGCCTTGGACGTCCAGAATGTGCACCAGTTGATCCGCTGACCTCGCCGCTGCCTCCGACCGAAACGCTTGGTCGGTCAACGCGGTCAGGGTAACTTTATCCGTCGGATTCTGGATCATGCGATCCAGTTCCGTCTGCTGCTTTCGTTCCTCAGGAGTTTGCAAAACATGCGCACGTTTCTGCAACTCGCTGGCCAGAAACAATGCCTTTTGCACCAACGGATTTACACCCGTCGATTCATCCGCTGTGAACTCACCCAACAGAGCCTTGGCCGCGGCGTCAATTCCTGA
>CAXGRW010000399.1:0-5304 GCA_964012125.1 uncultured Rhodopirellula sp. | reverse complement strand
GGACTTTCTGTGGGGCGCGTGCTCGTGAAAGATGCGCCGTCCGGGATCAGTTTTCGCCGGTGAACAAGATTGTGCACGGGGGCACACGTGAACGTGTCACCGAGGTAATCGTTTCCCAGTAGCGTGTCGCGGTACACCATGGTGCTGCAGGCAGAAGTGAATTTGTGACCAGTTCCCGCAGCAGGTGGTCGATATCCTGACCAGTGGCTGAGAACACGTGAAAGTGGATACAGTTGTGTGTTGTCGACTCGTGCAATGTCACGTCGTGGTGTGGGAGTTGGAACAAAAGGATTGCGACGCATGTAATGGTCTGCCAGCACGAAATGCCGAACCGGCAGCGGATTGCTGCAGCCAAACCAATTGCCATGGTCATCGCGGTGGCGTCCAAATTGGGTCCGCCCTGTTTGCAGATCGATCTCCCCAAGATCAGGAAGTATCCTCAGGTCCTGCCCACCTAAATTGACACGTTTGCCAGTTTTTAGAGATTCGACATTGCCACCGCTGTCACCATTGGCAAGATAAACCCAGTTATCGAGTCCACGTTCAAAGCCATTGACCCGGTGTTGCTGATTGCCTTCGCCAAAACCGCGGTACAGGTCTTTGATAATTTCAGCTCTGCCATCGTCATCGCGATCAGCAGCAAAGAAAATGCTGGGCGCGGCACTGACAATGACGCCATCCCGCCATGCCATCACTCCCGTGGGATAGGGAATGTTGTCCAGAAATAATGTAGACGAATCGTACTTGCCGTCTTCGTTTGTGTCTTCCAGATAACGTACTCTTCCACCAGGTTTTCCACGGTCGTCCATGCCCAGTGGATAGTCCGCCATTTCGACGACCCACAGTTTGCCATCGGAACCCCAGTCGATCGCCACAGGGTCCATCACAAGTGGTTCGGCGGCCACTAATTCAACCTTGAATCCCGACTGCACTTCGATCGAACCAAGTGAGCGTTCGGGAGCTCTCGGCCCCGGTTCGGTTTTTCCAAGCAACTGGGCAAATGATCGACGGTCCACACCATCAGGAAGTCGATTGGTGTTCTCGTTCTGAACCCACATGTGCTGCCTGGCAAACCAGACGCCATTGTTGGTGCCATTGCGAACGATCAAAGGGATGTCGTCGACTTCCTCGACAACGCGTGAGTAAAGTCCTGTGTCTGTGTCAAACAGCTGAATGCCAGAAATTTTTCCATTGCTGAAGATGACGTCATCGTTTCCATCCTCATCCAAGTCGACAAAACGCACCCCATTGTCATTGCCAGCAAGGTCAACCAGCGGGGCCGGAAACGGACCCGCCTCGACCCATTCACCATGCTCATTGGTCCGCATGATTTTCTGTTGGTTTTCGTTGGCTATGATGATTTCTGTTGAGCCGTCATTATCAATATCACGAAGGCGAACACCCTGATCAACGCCACCGATGGATGTGGCGATGTTCATTAAAGAACTGGGTAAAACCTCGCGTTTGAGTTCGCCATCCGAAAACTCATAGGTGGCCTTGTCCTGATCGTGGTTGACCAGGATTGAAAAGGTTGACTCTGGTGTGATTCTTCCTATTTGTGCTGCGTGGTTAATGCGTCGTTGGTCATCAGCAGAGGTGAAAGTCACTTCATGTTGAGTTGATTGCCAACGTTGGTGTGCTGGCTGCCAAACACGCATGGTCTTTGTGTTCTCATTGCCAATCAGGACGTCGAGGAATCCATCGTTGTTCACATCTGCGATGCGTACTCCATTGTCTTCGCCGTTGTCTGGTGAACGCAGTGGTTGGTCGACAAGCAGGTTTTCGTTGATTCGATCCATGCAGTCTTTGAAACTGAGGAATTTGACTCGTTTGCCGTACTTGTTGTGGGCATAGTCAATCAATTCGATGATCTGGTCATTTCTGATCCACCCATGAGGATGGAATACCAGATTGAACATGCCTTTCTTGATCACTGTCGCATCGAGTGCTGATTTCATGTCAGCAACAGTGATCGGATTGTTGGGTTGGTGCAGGTGTTGAGCCTCCCAATCGCTTGGAACCATGCAGGGAAATTGCCAGCACAATTTCCCAATCACGTAGGGGTAAGGATAGTTTTCAATCGTGTTGACAAATGAAGGAAAGGGGATGTACTTCTTCATCTTGGGGTTGCCATCGCTGTCGATGACGAGATCTTTTGGCAGTTCAGGGTCTCGGCTGTTGAACACATTGAAGACACTGCTGTCTGCCTGCAAATAATTTCCCTGTGGCGTGCGTCGATTGAATATCTCGCTCCAGAGACGCGGGCTTGGCGTGTTGCGTGAATCACAGCAAGGTGTGCGAAAAGCGACAGGCCGATTACCGCTAATGGAAGCCATCAGGTCCACGCAACGATCGTAGGTCGATTTGGCTGTGTCAAATTGATCACCCTGTAAACAGGGACAGGGATGATCCACGGTGTGGACCTCGATGGACAAGCCTTCCTTGATCCAGCGTTGCAGTTGCGGGTCAGCGGGATCCACGGTGCAGGTCATGATGCTGACAGGTGCGCGACCCTGTATGGTTTTCAGCCGTTCAAGAATCGGCCGCAGATAAGCTTCATACAATGCCGGATCACGCATGTCATCGATAGCCAACGTGACGACTGCATCGACTCCGGTTTCTCCTACCCACTGCGGAGTCGTCAACTTTGGAAAGGTAGTGCCGGGATAGTAGGGCTCGGAATATTCGGAAAGGTAGCCATGCGGATTTTCAGCAGATACTGATTGAATGCTTGGGCTGGGTAAGCCAAACCAGGTTGCCATGATCAGAGTGGTGGTCAGCTGCTTCAGGCTGGTTGTCATTAGTTTCCTCAGAATGCTTGCTGGTTGGAAAGCAGGTTCTCTCATCTTGCCAGGTTGCAAATGTCCGATGCGCACAAGATGAGATGTCCCGTGTACGGTCTATGCAGCCTATATCAGACTAAACTGTCCTGAATTGTACTGAATACGCGAGCAAGTTTTGGTCAGATCTCCCGTTCTGGTATACTTATCTACCCGAGCCTGTCAAAGCGAACGCAATGATCGCTTCCCGCCTTTATCCTGAATCAGGTGTTCCAACTGATGAAAGCCCGCCTCTCGTGTGTTTTTGCTGTCCGGATAGCGTTGCTGGCTGGTTTTGTTGTAGCCATCACCACCCGGGTGTGTGCAGAAGAAGCTTCTGATTTTCAAAGTAAAATAAGCGCAGCAAATCCTGTCGCCCACTGGTCGTTCAGTGAGTCAGACGCAACAGCTGAGGGTGCCCGATTAACGCCCGGCCCGAGAGGTCCTGTGCACCCCGGCTTTTCAGTTGGCAACACGGGGGTGGCGTTGAAGGGCGGGACCCATCTGGTGATGCCGGATGAGGGTATAGAGTCGAGATTTGATTTTGATCATGGTGATTCATTCTCGGTGGAAGCCATGGTCAATCCGACTGAGCTGAAGGGTTACTCAGCGATCTTGACCAAGGGCAGGACTTCCAATGCTGGATTTCCTAGCGATAACCAGAATTGGGCTTTTCGACTTGCCTCGGTTGGCGGCAAGGCAGGATTGAATTTCCTGTTCCGCAGTCGAGCGGGTGATCATGGGGCTGCTGATTGGCATCGCTGGACCAGTAAAGATGGGTTTGCCGTGGGTTCAGGTTGGCATCATGTTGCCCTTTCCTACACCTTTGGAAAACCTGAATCGATCCGAGCGTACATTGATGGAAATGAGGTCGAGGGCCAGTGGGACATGGGCGGGGCTACAACGGCACCGCCCGTCGTTGACAATGATGAAGTTTGGTTGGGATCGACGATGGGAGGAAACACAAGCAACTCTTTCCATGGGACACTGGATGAGGTCGCGCTATACCGTCGCGTGGTTCCAGAAACGATATTCAAAACCCGGTTTGAGTACGTTCCGCCGCCGTTAGTACTGCCTGATCCCAAGCCCGGCGTTTTGCAGGTCAATATGCATGGGCCGTTGAGTAGTGATGGATCTTTTCCGAATGATCCGGGCGAGCCACTCGCTGCGTGGCAGCAAGCAGAGTTGGGATTTCTGCGTTTGCCACTTAAGTACGACGACTGGGGCATTCGTGAAGACTGGGGAACAGCCGTCATGGTTCGGGCTGTCGCTGAAATTGAACTGGAACCCGGTGACTACGAATTCTTGGTCCGAAGTCGTACCGCGACCAGGTTGTTCATCGATCAAAAACAGGTTGTTTCATTGCCCAAGCAGAAACGTGGTGGTGGTGCGCACAATCAAGTGATGCCAATCCCCGATGTTGTTCGACCAGGCATGCGACCCTCGGCGATGGATGATGTTGAGAAAGTCGTTTCCTTCTCAAGCTCCGGTGGACGCCACTCGATCGTGATGGATGTTATGGTGGGTGGGCCGCGATTGCGTCTGGATTTCGGTGAGCCGTGCTTGGCCATTTCCAATGGAACAGACATGTTTCAATTGCTCACTCCCGGCCAGCAAAGTGGCAGTCCACTGACTGATGAGGGGTGGCTGGGATTCGTTGATCGTTTGGAAGAGCAACTCGATGCAATGGATGTCAAGCACCGTCGACAGGCTGATCTGCAGCAGGCTTATTGGAACGACAGGCATCAGTACGCAGCAGAACGTCTCGCGGGAGAATCAACCGGCAAGAGCATTGATCAATTAGTCGATCAACGGATTACCACGGCGAAACAAAACGCGGGTGATCCTGATTCCTTCTTTAATAAGCATGTGCGACCCATCTTTGCCGAGCACTGTTACCGATGTCATGGTGACAAGGAACGCGGAGAATTAAATCTGCACTCCCAGCAAAATGTATTTGCCGGTGGGGAATCTGGCGATGCAGCGGTTGCACCCGGAAAACCACAAGCCAGTTATCTGATGGAACTGGTGACTTCTGATTCTGGAGATCGGATGCCTCCCAAGGGAGCTGGTTTGAATGACAAGCAAATTGACATTTTAAGAGAGTGGATCACTGAGGGCGGTCGTCTCGATTCCACGCCTGTTGAAATCGCAGAAGTGCATCCAGTTGTCGATGACTTGACCTTCCTGAGAAGAGTTTGGCTCGACCTCGTAGGTGTTTCTCCGCCGGTGGATGTGGTTCGTCAATTCTTGAAGGATGGCGACCAGGACAAACGAGCACAAATGATTGATCAATTGTTGGCCGATGAGCGTTGGGCTGATAACTGGGTAGGGTATTGGCAGGATGTGCTGGCTGAGAATCCTAATCTGCTAAAGCCGATGTTGAACAACACCGGACCGTTTCGATATTGGATTTTGGAATCCCTGAGAGACAATAAGCCCATGGATCGGTTTGCAACAGAACTGATAACGATGCGGGGAAGCA
>CAXGRW010000398.1:0-5315 GCA_964012125.1 uncultured Rhodopirellula sp. | reverse complement strand
TGTCTGTGTTATCAATTGTGCCGGAATAGATGGCGGCTCGATTTTTGGCGGAACCATATTCTTTGACGATCGAATCGGGAGCAGCGATGGGCGCGTGCGGTTCATGGAACCAAACGTTCAGGAAGAATGGCTGATGTGTGTCTTCGCGTTGGTCAAGCCAATTGATCGCTTCGTCGGCCACAATCTGGCATGAGTATCCCTCTGTTTTTCCGACTGGTTTTCCATTGCGGATGAAGTTGTGCGGATTCCTGTGACTCGGCTCTGCATTGTTCCAAGTCGCAAGCCAGTGATCAAAACCGTGCTGGTCCGGGGTCGGCTTGGCATGCTCTTGCGTGGGGAGTCCCAAATGCCATTTGCCGACGTGCGCTGTGGCGTAGCCAGCATCCTTGAGCACTTCTGCCAATGTCACTTCACGACGCAGTAGATGTGATTTTTGACTGGGGTCATGGATCCAACTGTAGACACCCGTTCGAATGTGATGGCGTCCTGTCATTAGGGTTGCTCGTGACGGTGAACAAACAGCGCACCCAGAATAGAACTGGCTGAAACGCATGCCCTTGGATGCCAGTCTGTCCAGCGTCGGTGTCTTCACCGGGCCGCCATAACAGCCAATGTCCTGATACCCCAAGTCGTCAGACAGTAGCAGCAGCACATTAGGCTTTTTTAAAGCCTGCTCGGCAAATGCGACCTCAGAAAAAAAACAGACGGTCAGTGCCAGTAGGGGGACGCGGAAGCCGTGGAATGGCCGCAAGCGTGGGCATGTCATTTGTGATTCCAAAATGGGACTGTGGGTTGCGGAGGCCGATGGTAGCTTTCCTGCGATTGTTCCGCCAAAGTCTGCCTGTTGGATTCTATGTGCGGTACCTCACGTTCATCATGGTAGCGTTTTCAACACCAGCGTTTTCATTCTCGCCAGTAATTTCAAAATGTCTTCCCGTTACCGCAGAACAGCGGGTGTGAAGATAAATGGCTGGGATAACGGGGCAGGAGCGCTTGCCTTATGCCGCAAGGCATTTGCTGTGGGGCACAGTTGGAACAATCGTTCTAATCGTTCCTCAAAACGTATTGGAAGTTGGTTTTGTCCGTGCTCGTTTGTTTGCATCACTCCAATCTGCGATCTGTACCCCACTTTTCTGATGCGGATATCAGTTGCTGGTGTCTTGGAAAGCGGGGGATTTATTGGATGCCGGTGGGCATCGATCTTAATCACGTCGATCCCGTTATCTGAGAGGAGATCCGCTATGTTGACTGACACCAATAGCCGTCGTCCTCTGCAAAAGCTGTCACAAAAATTGAGTGACTTTGCCAAACGGCAATTTCTTAATTCAACCGTCTACGCGGGTGGCGAACATTGGCAGGGCAAGCGACACACAATGGCGATTCCCGTGGTGGTCATCAGCTTGGATGAGCAAAATCAGCCTGTTGGTAACCCCGTTGAAGTAATCACGCGAGACGTGTCCCCAACCTCGATCGGTTTCTTTCATACAGAAAACCTTGATGCTGATCGTCTGGCAGTGAAAATCAAACTGGCCGACACAGAAGTTAATTTGGTTGCGCTGATGGAATGGCACTCTGATGCGGGACCATTCTATGGGATGGGCGGCGCCTACATCGAAAAATTGGATGCATTTCCTGTGGATATCGAAACGTCCTGACCTCTTCTCACTGCATCCTGGTTGAAGCCACTCTCTCGGTACCTACGTCCAGTGATTGAAATCAGAGTTGACGGCGTTGGGAAATGATCACGCCGAGTTGTGGGGACCGCTCTACGAAAACGCATCGCTGGTAGTCAGTCAGTCAGTCAGTCAGTCAGTCAGTTAGTCAGGGGTGCACACTCGAGATCGCTGAAGATCGCATGCGTATTGACCACACGCATTCCAATGGTTCCACGATCATAGGTCGTATCTTGAACAGAGATCATCGGAGTCCCGTTCAGGCCTACGGTGAACTGATCGCCTTTGCACGTCACGACGAGGCGTTGTTTTTTCTTGACATCAATGGTGTGTTGTTCTCTTGCCAGCTCAGTCCATGTTTCGCCGTCAGTTTTCCCGACGATGATCAGGTTTGTGCGGGGGATCAATCCCGCAAAGTAGCCACGTTGAGCGTCGTAGCCGATGGACGAGCCTGTGGTGCGAAACAATAGTCCTGCGTCTCTGGCGTTGCTTTGATCCAAGAAATCAATTGTGACCGCGATCTTCAGGTCAGTAGGAGGTTGATTGTCAAAGATCAACTTCTCACCACTGCGGAATTCATTCACTGGATTGTCGGGAATGACACCGAGAGCGAATCCATTGGGGGTCGGCGTGGCATATTGATGATGGCCAAAGTAGCTGAAGTTTTCGGGGGTAGTTTTCCCTCGAAGCGATTCTTTGACTGTCTGGTCCACCGGAGACGGTTGTTGTCCTTGGGGACGTAGGGTGACGGATCCTTTTATTAACGCTTGCCCAAATAGCGGGAAACCTCGTTTGCCTGTTTTCATCGGTTGTACGAATACTGTTCTTCGCCAGCCCGCGTCCCGATCTCGCTTTGCATGATAGATATGCCAACGTTCACTCTCGTCGAGTGAATTGACAAAGCAGGAGTGCCCGACACCAATCGTGGAATCGTTGCCTGTGAACACTGGTGTCGCACGTTTCTTCCACGCGTTTGGCTTAAGCGGATCGTCACCGATGAGTTCCAGAATGCCCAGTTTGTACGTGGGCAACCACGATGCTCCGCAGGAAAAGGTGACAAAGGTTCGCCCCTGTGCCTGAAAAATTTGCGGGGCCTCGTTCAAGCCTCGGCCCTGATCGTTCGTTGGCGAGTCCGGTGTGTACCTTGTGAACTCCCACGGGTAGTCATCGTTGCTGCATAAGCGTACTCGCGGGCCAGCCAGTTCGGTTGGCGATTTCATGGGGGCAATGTAGAGATACTGCTGGTCGGTTCCCGCTGCGTCCCAGCCCGACCAGATTGCATACTGGTTTGAATCGTGCTCAAGCACGGTGACGTCGATTGCCCACATGTTGGGACTTTTTCCGTCTTGTCCCTCACCGGTGGCCAGAGGTCCATGAAGTGAATACGGTCCCAGTGGATCTTCGGTTTTGCTTTTGAGGACATACGACAGATGGTTGGCGTTGTTTCCATCAGATGCGGCAAAATAGATGTACCATCGGCCATCGAGAAAGTGCAGCTCGGGAGCCCATACTTCTTTGGAATAAGGACCTGTCGCGGGAGCTTCCCAGACGATGTGCTTTTGCCCCATCGATTCCAGGCGGTCTGAAGTGTGGACCGCGATTGCACGGTTGCCTTCAGAGAGGCACCATAAGTAACGAGGCGAATTTGGATCGCGGGTGACCCATGGGTCGGCTCCCTCGCCAACTGGGTTGACGAATAAATCCTCGGCAAGCGGTGCATCGTTCATCCCCCCGGGTTTGAAACCCGGCACCGCCGCGTCGGCGGGTAGGTTCTGGTTCCACTGAAAGACCGCCGCTAGAAGTGCTTTTGCCACTTTGGGATTTGACTTAACCAGGTTTTTTCGTTCACGGATCTCCTGAGATAGGTCGAAAAGTTGCGGTTTGCTGCCATCGAAGTTGACGAGCAATTTCCATTGGCCATCACGGACTGCCAAATCCGGGTTGTCCTCGCGTCGATCACCGGGGCGATCAGGAGGTCGCCGCCAGAAGATCGGTTGTGAACGGCTCGCTTTTGATTTCCCCAGTAAGGTGGCCGCTAGCGGTTCTCCGTCAAGTTCTGCTCCTGCCGGTGGTGACACCTGAGTGATTGGATAAAGAGATGCGTTGATGTCCATCGCACACAAAATGGATTCTGTATTTGTCGTTCCCGCCGCGTCTTGGTTGATCAGTCCGGGGCCCCAGACAATCAGCGGAGATCGAATGCCGCCCTCGTAAAGCCATGTCTTGGAACCACGTAGGGGATCTGATTGACCAGCCCCATCTTCGTGACCATTGTCAGACGCAATGATGATCAGTGTGTTGTTTCGAAGTTGCTCATCGTCGCGTACTTTTGAAAACAGTTTTCCCAGCTGTTGGTCCATCGCGTCGAGTACGGCATAGTACAGTTCACGCTTGCTGCCGTCGGATGTCGTGCGAAGTTTCTGTGGAGGAAAGAACGGCGAATGAACGTCATCCGGCCAAACATTGAGATAGAACGGTTGATTGTTCGCGACGGATTCGTCGATGAAATCAATCGCGTGATGAGTAAATTTAGCGGTGATAATTGATCGGTCTAGCCAGCGAATTGGCCCCCTGCCCAAGCTGGCAGATCCTAAGTCATGACGCTTGGGCGGTTTTCCGTCGTATGAGTCTTTCAATGGCAGAACACGCGGACCGAGACCCTCAAAGTTTGTGACCGATCGGTCAAACCCATACTCGCTGATTAATGGGGCATCACCGACATCACGTTGTCCGCCCATGTGCCACTTGCCGAAGTGTCCTGTCGCGTAGCCAGCTTGGTTTAGCTGTCGTGACAACATGGGGGCCGAGAGATTTAGCCATTGTGCCATGCCGCGATCATGATTTGATCTGCGATTGTTCAGGTAGGAGGTGATTCGCCAACGCTGCGGGTACTGGCCGGTAGCAAGAGCAACGCGAGATGGTGAACAGATTGGCGAATTGACATAAAAGTTGGTGAAGCGAATCCCCTCGGCTGCCAAGCGATCAATGTGCTCGGTTTCGACTTGTTTACCTGCGAAACAGGACAGGTCAGACCAGCCCATGTCATCAATGAACACGACGATGATGTTGGGACGCCCGGGTTGAGCTGATTGCGGCGTGAGCGATTGAGGAGCTGCCAGCACGCTCGAGTGGCTGATCAGGCAACTGAGAAGAAGCAGCAGAAAGAGACAGCCGTTGGAAGTTCTTGCAGCGGTACTTTGGAAGTTCATTGTTGACCTTGGGATGTGATTTTCTTCTGGTATTTCATTCCCGATCCACGCCGCCACGTTTCAGGCCGCGTGGTAATTTTACCATTAGGAAGCAAGTTTGTGAGGTTTTGCTCTGCCTCGTGAAGTCGAAACAATGCCGCGACAGAATGTTGCGTGTATTTCAAGCAATCGACCGCCGGCGTCGTAACGTCGGCTCAGAACTTTTGTATTTGGGCTCAACCCGAGGACGTGTTGAGCAGGTTTTGCAGTCGTGAGATTGACTGATTCAATTGTGAATGATCACTGCGTGCGGCATATTTCTAAAATGCAAACAGTGCATAAATCCCAAGCACCAGCAGAATCAATGCTCCGCCGACGAAGGGGGCTGGCTTCCAAGGCGTCAGGTCAACCAGACCTTTGTCTTCCTGAACGTAAGGTTCACTTCTTTTCATGC
>CAXGRW010000397.1:0-5319 GCA_964012125.1 uncultured Rhodopirellula sp. | reverse complement strand
TTGGGATGTAGGCGAGTTGGCGGTACAGCAGACCGCCACGCTGACTATCGTCGCCAAATCAACCAACGACACGCCATTGACCAATGTCGTGCAGGTAGAAACCCTCGACCAATTAGATCCCGATGCAACACCGGGAAACAACGTTCCAAGCGAGGATGATCAGGCCAGTGTGGATGTCGTTGGCCAGCAGATTGACCTGTCGGTCACAAAAGTGGTTGACAATGAACGCCCCAATGTAGGCGACCTTGTCCACTTCACAGTCTCTTTGACCAATTCACGAGCGACTGAGGCGACGGGAGTCTCGGTCAAGGACCCACTGCCTGCTGGGCTGAAGTATCAAAGCCACATTGTGTCACGTGGTTCCTACAATGGATCAAGTGGGGTTTGGAACGTAGGTCAGGTGGCAAATGGTGAATTGTTGACGCTGGATATCACGGCGGAAGTCACTGATGTGGGGACCTTGGAGAATGTTGCTGAAGTGCTCACTGCCAACCAGCCAGACTTCAGTTCCACCCCAAATAATAATGATCCCAATGAGAATGATCAGGCGTCTGCCACTGTCACACCTCAAGTCGCAGATTTGAAGCTCGAGAAGTTGGTCGATGACGAACGCCCTGATGTGAATCAAGTTTCTGTCTTTACGATCACCGTGACTAACCTGGGGCCCGATGCGGCAACCGGGGTTGAAGTGACGGATAAATTACCAGATGGATTGACGTACAGTGCTAACCAGCCCAGTCGTGGATCTTTTGATAGTGGGACCGGTGTCTGGACGATTGGTCAGATCGATCCTAACGAAATTGTCACGCTGCAGTTGGGCGGGCAGGTGGACAATATTGGAATCAAGGAGAACTCAGCGGAAGTTACTGCAGCCGATCAGGCCGATCCTAACTCTACGCCTGGGAACAATGTGCCGGGAGAAAATGATCAGGATTCTGCGTCTGTCCGACCAACGATCATTGATCTGTCTCTCAACAAAGAAGCCAGCCCCTTCCGACCTTCTGTCAACGGTGAACTTACTTACACACTCACTGTGCAGAACGCAGGGCCTGACACAGCAACCGGCATTAAGGTGCAGGACTATTTTCCAAGTGGAGTCACTGTTTCCAGCAGTGATCCTTCGGTGGGGACATTTTCAGATGGGGTCTGGTCCGTTCCGTCCCTGGCCCCGAACACCGACGCAACCTTGGAGATTGTGACTGATGTGAAGATGCCTGGTACATGGACGAATCGTGCTGAAGTGATTGCCGCTGATCAGTTCGATTTTGACAGTACCCCGGGAAACGATGACGGGATTGATGGCAACGGGAATGATGAGGATGATCAGGCATCCATTACCAATACGACCGCGAGTGCTGATTTGTCGGTTACGAAAACTGTTAGTGATGATCATCCAAGCGTGCTTGATGAGGTCGTTTACACCATCACATTGAACAACAGCGGGCCTGATGAAGCATTGGATGTGCAAGTGTTGGATCAGATTCCTGCTGGGCTCACCTTTGTTAATTTCGAAGCAACATCCGGTACGTACAATTCCTCCGGTAATGGAATCTGGCGTGTGCCATCAATCGGAGAAGGCGGCCAAGAGCAGTTGGAACTCACCGTGGCTGTGAGCAGTCTTGGAGAGAAAGTAAATACAGCTGAAGTAATCGCATCCAGTCAATATGATCCTAATAGTACACCGGGTAACAATGATCCAACGGAAGATGATCAGGCCAGTGTCAGTCTCACGCCACAATTGGTTGATTTAGCCTTAACAAAGGTCGTGGATGATCCGAGTCCCAATGTAGGTGGTGATGTCACTTTCACGCTTGAACTAACGAATCAAGGGCCTTCTCTGGCGACGGGGGTTGTCGTTCAGGACGTTTTACCAGAAGGTTTCTTTGTGCTGGAAATCCAGCCAAGTCATGGGGTTTATGATCCGACGCTCGGTTTGTGGCAAGTTGGCGAGGTCGCTGTCGGAGAGGTCCCGCAGTTGATGATTCAGGGCCGTGTCGATGTGCCTGATCCATTGATCAATGAGGCGGAGGTCGTTCAGTGTCACCAAATCGACATTGATTCGATACCGAATAATGGGGATGTGTCTGAGGATGACTATGCGGCCGTCACCGTGACCCCACAGATCGCAGATCTTCGGGTTTTGGTAGACGTCAGTGATGAGACTCCGAATCAGAACGAGGAGCTGTTCTACACCTTGATTGTCTTCAATGATGGGCCGAGCGATGCAACAAATGTTATGGTGCGTTCGATTTTGCCTGACGGCCTGAACTTTGTAAGGGTCGCCAACGGAGCAGGAGAGTACAACGAGTTTTTGGGGCTTTGGGATATCCCGAGCATTCCTGCACAGTCAGCCGCTTCAATGCAATTGGTGGTCACGGTTGACTCGAAGCAGCCCATTGCAACCACTGCTGAGGTCATTCGATCGGATCAGTATGACCCCAACAGTACACCTGATAACGGCGATACATCCGAAAATGATTACTCCTCGGTAACCGTTGAACCCAAGTTGATCGACATTTTTGCGTCCGCAAAATCAGCTAACGCGAACCCAGCGTTGGGTGAGGTTGTAGAAATGACTTTTACCGTGGCCAACAATGGTCCGGAAACGGCAACTGGTGTTTCTGCGGCGATCACGCTTCCGCCGGGCCTTGAATTGCTTCGTGTCATTCCTCAACGAGGGGTCTACGGTTTGCCAGGTAATGAAGAAACTTGGCAGATCGGAGATATTGCTAGCGGTGCAGAAGCGACGCTTGTCCTTCAGGCCCGCACTTTGCAACGCGGACTCTCGGTCGTTGACCTTCAGGTCATGTCATACGAACAAGCGGATCCGGATAGTGATCCCGGCAACAACATCCTTGCCGAGGATGACCAGACTCAATTATTTGTGACGGTCCCGCAATACTCAAAACGTATGCTCTTGGCGTCTAGCTTGCAGCCCACCGCACCATCGCAGTCACAGCAAACTCCGAGAAACTGGCGGTTTGCAAAGTGATGCGAGCTTTATTCAGTAACAGCGGCGTGGTATCGGGTGCGTTGTTCTGCTTGGCAGTCGCGTGCTTCTGCTTTCGTGTCATGACACGAAAGCACGGACAACTGAGTTCACTCAAGAGTAAAGAGTGTGAGCGCAGTCCTGGTCAACCAGCGAGTTGTTTTTAGGCTGTAAGCTATTTGGGTTTAGCGAGTAGCTCTTTGATCTTGTCGTGGATTTCTTGGGCAGTGGCTGGTCCTGCCCCGGTTTTCACTAGTTGCACGGTGCCATCCCGGTCAATGAGTACGGCGTGAGGAATTCCCTTGACGCCATAGTTGCTGCTCATTTCGCTGTTTTTTGGAGCCACCATGACGGGATGCTCGAGTTGATGGTGTTTCAGGAAACTCGCCAAAGTCTCTCGCTCTTGCTGAGGTGTGATTTCGCCGGAGGCACGGGAGGCTCGCTTCTGTTCGTTATCCCATTCGAAGTTGTAGTATTGGGTAACACCGACAATCTCAAAGCCTTGGTCACCGAACTCCTCTCGCCACTCGCGTAGGTGTGGGAAGGTCGCAATGCAAGGACCGCACCACATAGCCCAGAAATCGAGCAGCACGACTTGCCCTTCGAACGATTTACGCGTCACCCCGACAGTGTTCGCCCAACCATCAATGTCCCATTCAGGAGCCATTTGTCCGACCAGCGTCGCTACGGGTTTAGCCGCCTGCATGCGTTCGCGATGTACCTCAATGCGACGAAGGATCGCATTTACCGACCGATTAGAGATCGCTGGAAGGCTTAGCTTTGCAAATGCACGTTCAATTCGCTTCTCATTGGCTTCGGGGTCATCCTGTCCCCATTGCGTGATCATCAAGTATTGAGTTTCAGCGTAATCGTTCTGCAGTCGCATCGACTTTGGAAAACGCTCAAAAGCTGTGGCGCATGCGGTTTCCAGCTTTCCCACATAACCGTCGCGCCAACTGTCATTATTGCGATTCGGACTGGTCAGCCTTTTTAGAAGTGCAACATGAGCGTGCATGACTGTTTCAGTTGCTTCTGTATCACTGCAAGCATCATCAAGTGACTGAACTTGCTTGGCAACAATGGCTGCTGCTGCTTCCGTCTGGTTATCCTCAATCAGGGAATGAGCCTTCAGGACGACTAATTGAGAGAGTGGGTCCCAAGCACGAGCGGCCTCCGCAGGAAGTGCGTGGAATGCTGTGAGGGCTTTGTCAACAGCCTTGTCCATGGCGTCGCTTCGGTTGGCGAGTTCGCTGATTTTATCAAGGCTTCGTAGAGTCATTCCTGCGCCATATTGTTGCTCTTGTTCAGCGAGGTGGGCCACTTGGAAGTCAAGCAGCTTTTCGTATTGTTTTACGGCGTCAGCATACCGTGACTCGTCTGCCAACTTTGAACCAAGGCTATGGCGTAAAACTTGAACATCGGATGATTCTGGCTGTTTCGCGACTTGGTCATCTAAAAAGATAATCGCCTGGTCGATGTCTTCGGCCATCTGTTGTTGAAGTTCAGCATGCATGCGTCGGAATGCATCAAGAGCTGGATCCTGACCATGGAGGTCTGTCGCGATAGGCAACCACGATGCAGCAAGGATTGTGGCTGGTATCAGTAGCAGGGCCGCACGCTTCGCAAAACGCTTGTTTAAAATCTGATCGGTTGACATGATGCCTGAATCTTCCGTCGTAAGATTGAATTGCCGACACGAGAGACGGTTTTGTGTGCCGTCGAGAACCGCGTTCACTGCCGCAGTTACCCTGATTCTAGCGGACGGATCTCTGTTTTGTAGGACAACCTTGCTGCGATTCTGCCCACAGTCTGCCGTTATTATGCCCGGTATTTGCTTTGGTTTTGCCAACTGGGCTTGGAGGGTTTTCCACATCGTTAGCAAAGTTTTCGTGAGTATCCTCGTGCGGCTGTGGAAAAAGTGACACTCGGCGTGATCTCTCTGAAATTGCTGCACGGGGAGTTGTGGCGTTATTGGAGGTGTGTTTTTTTCCTGCGAAGGCAGCTCCCCAGCGTAAATTGCGATTCGATGGGCCGAAGCTGGGTACGGATTGGTGTAAGCTTTCAGGCTGTTTCCCACTTGCGATTGGTTGGTGATGCCAGCCAATTTCGCAAGTTTGAAAAACGTTGTCACCGTAAAGAGTATCCGATGCGATTTGCCAGTTTCCTTGTGCTGCTTCTGATTCCCGCGTTTACCCTCGCACAGACGTGTGGCCACACTCATAGTGTGGGTGCTGTCGCAGTGCCGTTCCCGATGGTTTCAGCCTACTCGAAGTCTGTGCAGGGGCCGATGGATGTATCTCAGGCCATAGGGTATCGCGGAGTGAGGAATG
>CAXGRW010000396.1:0-5343 GCA_964012125.1 uncultured Rhodopirellula sp. | reverse complement strand
GCTCCGAGCGAACCAGGGGTTTATCCTTATGTCTGCACTTTCCCTGGGCATTGGGTTGTGATGAAGGGAATCATGGTGGTTGCCGATTCGGAGATCCAGGCAGCAGAATTATTGGCTGCAGAAAAACCAGCGACGGTTCAGGAATGGAAAATGCCAGATTTCGAAGATCTGGTGGTTCCCGAAGCAACCGAAAAGGTTGTGATGCGGGGAATGGCTGCATTCATGAAAGCCAATTGCAATCAGTGTCACGTGCTTGCGGGGCATGGTGTTAATTTGGGCCCCGATCTCATGAAGGTAACAGAGCGGTACAAGGGCGGTAAATTGCTCAAGCAGTTGATCGAACCTTCCAGTGAAATCAACGAGAAGTACCAGACCTTTAAGTTTTTGATGGACGATGGCCGACTGGTGAGTGGAGTTGTTGCTTCCGAGGATGAAAAATTCGTGAATGTGATGAGCAATTTGTTGACTCCAAAGCTGCTGACCCGATTGAACAAAAAAGAGATCGAGCAGCGTGTCAAATCAAAGGTCTCCGCGATGCCAGCAGGGCTTCTGGATGTGTTGACGAAGCAGGAAATCAGTGAACTGATGTCCTTTCTGCAGTCACCAGGATTTCAAATGCCCGAGCATCTGAAAAAAATGCATTCTCATGATCACCACGGAAGCAGCAAAAAGTAAGCCCTCGCTCCCCCAACGGGTTTACGCGTTGGCGGAGGGCTGGCATGCAAGTGCAGAGGATCAAGATCCGACTTCGCGATTGAGCTGTTTAACGCTACATTTTGAGAAATACAGCCACGAGCGGCATTCAGAAGTGTGATTTGCGGCGGAAAAGGGCTGGTCAGATGAGGTGATTGATGCGAATTGTTCTTTGCTATCCCGTTGAGAAGAGGCATGTTGCTCAGATTCAAGCCGCCGCTCCGGAATGGGAGGTGGTGAATGCTGGGCAAGAGCGGATTGATGAGTTGTTGCCCACTGCAGACATCTTCATAGGGCATGCAAAGGTGCCCGTGAATTGGGATCGCGTTTTAGAGTCTGGAAGATTGAAGTGGATTCAGTCCTCCGCGGCGGGTTTGGATCATTGTCTTGTGCCCGGCATTATCGAGTCTGATATTCTCGTAAGCAGCGCCTCCGGACTTTTTGCGCCGCAGGTTGCGGAGCAGACGTTCTCCCTTCTTTTTGGTTTGCTTCGGAAAGCTCCGCTGTTTTTTCGTGCTGAACAGAAGCGTGAATTCATTCGCTTGCCAACGGATGACTTGAGAGGAAAAACGGTGGGAATCGTTGGCATGGGCGGCAATGGCCGCATGTTGGCCCGGATGCTCAAACCATGGGATATCAAGCTGGTAGCGACTGATTATTTTCCAGTTGATCCCCCTGCAGAATTAGACGAAATATGGCCTGCTGACAGGTTGGATGATCTGCTTGGTGTCAGTGATATCGTGTTGTTAACATTGCCGTTAAATGTAGACACTCACAGCTTGTTTGACGCGAATCGGCTGAATCAGATGCGTTCAGGGGCACTTTTGATCAATGTCGCCCGAGGAGCGGTGGTCGTTGAGGATGCACTGGTGGGGGCTTTGGAGTCGGGGCAGCTTGCCGGTGCCGGGCTTGATGTTACCGAAGTTGAGCCGCTGTCGCCGGAAAGTTTGCTTTGGGATGATCCCAAGGTGATGATTTCACCTCATGTGGGAGCTCAGTCTTCACGCCGAGTTGATGACACCACGGATTTTGCTTGCGTGAATTTGCAGCGGTATTTATCAGGGGAGTTGCCCTACAACCGCGTCGACAAAGTGCTTGGGTTTCCCCATCCTTCTGTCGTCTGGCGTGCAGACACCAAGTAAAGGTTTCCCTTTGATGTCCAGTTCGCCCCGATCCAGCAGTAGAAACCATGGCATGATTCCAGATGCTGTGATTGTAGCTACCGATCGCAGCGGGATGGAAGGCACTGTGGCTGAGGGGAACGGGGGGAGTCAGGGTTGCCAAAAAGAATTGGGGCCCGTTCGCTTGCCCTTAAAGAATGCCGATGATTTCATATTGAAATTCAATGAGCATTATCGCTCTCTTGGATTGGAGCTTCAGCAACACACAAACGAAAAAATCCCCGACAGTCATGAGACTGTCGGGGACTTGAATGATGAATCGTCGTCTTCTGCGACCGATCACCGTACTTGAGAGATTGAATTACTGTCAGCGAAGGAACGAGTTTCGCAAATAGTGATCCAGTGGAGTTCTCACCAGGTTTGGGGAACGATTAAGTTCACATCAGTGACGAAACGCCTCGGAGGCGGCTCAGTTGCCACATCCGCAGCTTGGCTCGCAACCGCAAGTTGGCTCGCAAGGAGCTTCGCAACCGCAAGTTGGCTCGCAACCACATGCTGGCTCGCAGCCGTTGTTGTGATGCTTCTTGAACATCTTCGAGAACAAGCCTTTCAGGCCGCACTTAGGTCGTGCGCAAGGATCGCAGCAGTCGTCAACGACTTCGCAACCGCAAACTGGCTCGCAAGGAGCTTCGCAACCGCAAGTTGGCTCGCAAGGAGCTTCGCAACCACAAGCTGGCTCACAGCAATTGCTGTGATGCTTGTGGAACAAGCGATGAAGGAGGCCCTTCTTCTTCGATGCACATCCGGCATCACATCCGCATGCTGGCTCGCAACCGCAAGCTGGCTCGCAGGGTGCTTCGCAGCCGCATGTAGGCTCGCAAGCAGCTTCGCAGCCGCATGCTGGCTCTACGTCACAACAAGAGTCACAACCCTTGTTACACAATTTGTCAAACAGGCCGAACGCGTTAGCATTGGCGGAGCTCGCAGCAACCAGTGCGATTGCCATCAGAGCAGGAACGATTACACGACGCATCGTGAGATCTCCATGAATTAGGAACTGGGGAAGGTTTTGCCAGGCTTGAGCCACGACACGTCCGAGCGGCCAATGGTCAGCGTTAACTGACCTGCTCGAGCCGATCATCATCAACCACTCTGGTATTTGGTCGATCGGCGTGTTGCGGCGCAACTGGCGGACACCAATCTGTTTGGTGTTCAAAAGGAGCTATCGTCGATTTACGCGATCTCGCGTTGCCAATCCTTTCAGAAAAGGGGCAACGGCTACGAAACACAGGGCAAAAGTAACGTCTCTACCCGTCGTACGTTTCAGTCCGATTATGACGGCATCAAACCATTCGTGACCCGTACGGTTTCACCTCGTAGGTTGACTCACCTGCAAACCCTGCCACTTCAGTGGCTGCTGGTTTGTGTCAGTTGCTGCCCGCAAAAATTGCCTGACCAGAATCTGGATTTTAAGAACAGGTGACTTGGTTGGCTGAAAGAATCCGATCGGCGACGGAGGCGGGTGACAATTACTGGTGGCGAGCGATGGAAGAATGAGAAGCCCAACAAACGCGTTGCTAAAGTTGCAAGATTGGGACAGCGGAAAAAAACAAGGGGATAGCTGATGTGTAAATCTGTAGCATTCATCTCCCGCAGCGGTTTTAAGCAGACCCGTTCGCGATGGCCCTATTGCACTTAATTGCTGTGCAACAAATTTACGATAGTGCTCTCATGATTCACCAGGATTCGGTAGACGCGAGGTGCATGGGTAGTGAGAAGTTTTTTGGAATCGAATCTTTAGGATTTGTGAGCTGCTAGAGAGCGGCGAGTGGTCATGGCTCGCGAGCAGTTTTGTTTTCAGGGGGTTGCGGGTTTAGTGGTTACAGACAACGCGGAAGATGATTCGGTCAACCCATACGCACCTCCAATCTCGGCTCCTGCTGTGATGAAGGTGGATGACGCAAGCCAAAGCAGTTTGTGTGGAGCTTTTGGGACGTCCAACGCAGGTCGAACTTGAGGCTTGTCTGGCTGCTGAGCAGAGAGTCAATGTGTTCGGTTTTGTGGACTTGCTGGTGTTTTTTGTCACGACGTTGCTGGTGATTGCGGCGCAGGCGTTCTTGCTCAGTTTAGTACTGGTCTGTGTTGGTGTTTGCGGAGGGGTACTGGTTGTGTGCATCGTGTCCGGGGTTCAAGACCGTGCTGGCGTTTTCAAGAATGAATTTCCGCAGTGGGATGCAATGGATGGTGGACGGATTGATTCGGACGGGATCACATTGTTCGATGGTGCTTCCTGGTCGATGTACCGGTGGGGGTGGTTTAGCCATGCGATTGTTGCGAATAATGCGATTTCGTTTATTCCAGCCTTGAAATCCAAGTGCCCGGTTATGATTGGGCAGAACATGCTGGTGTCTGGAGTATCCGGGAACGTCGTGGAGGAATGGGAAACGTTCTGCAAGTCCTCGGTTAATCTTCTGTTGCGTACCCGAACTGGGGCTAACACTGATGGGCTGGCAGATGATCCGTCTCAAATGCGTGCGAACGTGGAGTTGATGTGCAATCGTGAACGCTTGCGAAGTGTATCTGTAGAGTCTGGAGCTGTTTCTTTTTCTGGTGACGTAACGACACGCGATCTTGAAAGGATTTCAACAGGCACAGCAGAACTGGCACGAACCTCGAGAAGTCGAGTTGTCATACTGTTGCTTCTGCTTTTCGGTGGTTTGATCTTCGGTGGTGTCTCGGATTTATGGCTGGGCGCGGCGTGGATTCTGTTGGCTTTGTATTGCATGTTTATTTTGGCGTGGAACGTCAAGGCTAGAACCACGCGAGTGGGGGCGACGCAGAAACGGCACTACTTTTTGCTGGGTTATGCGACAGACCAATGTCTCTTGTTGGATCTGGGTGTTACCGTTGCCAGTCTTGCATGGCGCGACATGCAATTGATCGTGACCACGGCCGATTTGATTGCGGTCAAGTCGGGGCGTCGAGGTCAACCTATTGTGTTGCGGCCAGACATGTTTCAGACCGAAGATGAATGGAAGCATGTATTCGAGACAGCCATGCATCAAGCAACGCCAGTCTCCGCATGATCTCTGCGAGACATGTCTTGGATGTGTTTGAGGATAGCAGCAGGGTGATTTTTGTGAGTTAGTTTCCAAGCAGCACACGGTGGTGCTCGGAGTCTGCAACTAGATATCCCAACCCTTTTTTGTAAGCGATCCCGTGAGGTCTTTTTAAGGGGAACGTTTCTTCCGATTTGCTGCCGCCCAAGATGGTGTCGACGCGATTCAAAGATAAATCAATGCGTCTGACAGCATGGTTTTCTGTATCAACCACTAGTATGCGGCCACCGTCGTCTAGCACCAGTCCTTTCGGCCCTTTGAATGTTGCTTTTTGGGGAGGTCCACCGTCGCCCGTGTACCCTTTTTCTCCTGTCCCGGCGACGTGGTGTATCGTGTTTGTCTTGCGGTTGATCCGCCAAATGCTGTTCCCTTCCCGCAATGCAATCCAGATGAAGTCTTTGTCGACCGCC
>CAXGRW010000395.1:0-5365 GCA_964012125.1 uncultured Rhodopirellula sp. | reverse complement strand
CGATTTCTCATTAGTTGGGATTCTTGCGCAGATTACAAAATATCTGGCAGATGCACACATCAGCGTTTTTGCCCTCTCCACTTTCGACACAGACTATTTGCTGATCAAAAGTTCACAGTGGCCACTGACCCTCAAAACGTTGTCGGAGGCTGGGTGCAAGGTGTATCCTTTAGGAGATGCGTGAATCATTCGAAAAGAAGTGAGCGTAGAGCCTTCGGCTAATGGCAAGGATTTGAGTCACGCCTGGAAGGCGTGACTGATAGATAGGTGCTGCCTGTTTAGGATCAGCGGTTTGTGGGTTCGACCTGCCCCCTGCATATGACAGCGGCCTGCATATGACCATGGTGTATTTACTATGTTGATAGGGTAAATGATGAGAATCAACAGAAGGCAGTTCACGAAGGCGGGAAGCCTCGGTGGTGTTGCCGCTCTCGCAAGCTTCGCAAAACCCCTTCGCGCTTTTGAACCGCAGGCACCGGCTGTCACTTTGGTGAACGCACAGGCTGGGGAAGATATTTTTCAATATTTGAATCGTGTGCAGTTTGGATTTGATGAGAAGGCCTATCGGAACATCATTGGGGCAGCCAACCCTTTTAAAGAGGGCGACGCGATGCTTGGGGTGGCGGCTGCCGATGACGCTACTCGGGGCATTGCTCGCCAGTTGTTGTCAAACACAATTTTGTCCAAGTTAGATGACCACCCCATTACGCAAGATCGTTTGACTCAACTGCTTCAACAGACAGTGTCGCGCGGTGCACAGACGACGACTCAAAGCAAAACGCTTGGGCAATTAAAGCGATTTCTTCTCGAACGCGATGAAGCAACGATCAAGACGGTGCTTCCTTCATTGTCCAGCGTCATGATCGGTTGCGTCGTGAAGTTAATGAGCAATGAAGAACTGGTCGCGGTGGCCTCAAAAATATTTCACCCTCTGCCCAATAGCAACATTGGTGCAAAGGGCTACCTGGGAGCACGTGTGCAGCCGAACTCGCCTACGGACAATCTTGAGGATATTCGTTGGCAAGTGTTTGACGCGTGGGCTTATGGAGTTGGTGATGTCCTGTTGGGAACCAATCCCGTTTCAAGCGATCCGGAGTCGGTAGCTGCGGTGGAACGGACGTTGCAGGAGATCATCAAAGTCTTTGGTTTGCAGGATGACTTGCCCCATTGTGTACTGTCACACATCGACGTGCAGGCTGACGTTGAGCAGCGATTACCTGGCAGCACAGCACTTTGGTTCCAAAGTATCGCTGGCACCGATGGTGCTAACCAGACTTTTGATATCAGCGTCGAGAAAATGTTGGATTATGCACGGCAACGCAAGGGGAAATATGACCTCTATTTCGAGACGGGGCAGGGAGCGGATTTTACAAATGGCCATGGCAACGGCTTTGATATGGTTGTGCATGAGTCGCGGAAGTATGGTTTTGCTCGAGCTTTGAAACATGAAGTTGAGAAAACCAAGTCGGGAACCGACTTGAAACCATGGGTCCATTTGAACGACGTTGCTGGGTTCATTGGTCCTGAAGTGTTTCGAACCAAAGAGCAATTGGTTCGATGTTGCCTCGAGGATATCGTCATGGGAAAACTGCATGGTTTGACCATTGGACTTGATGTTTGCTCCACACTTCACATGGAGGTCTCTTTACAGGACCTTGATTGGTGTCTTGATCAGATCATGCCTGCCAACCCGGCGTATCTGATGGCATTGCCAACCAAGATCGACCCAATGCTCGGCTATCTGACAACGGGCTACCATGATCACTTGCGCCTCCGGCAGAAGTTTGGCTATCGGGTAAATGATCCCATGTGGGACTTCTTTCGCTCGATTAAGGTGATCGATGATAAAGGAAAGCCAACTTCAAATTTTGGTGATCCAGCATGGGTCTATTTCCAGTATCGGCAACGCAAAGGTGACGTGAGGTCCGAGCAGGTAATCAGGCGAGAGGCACGGCAGCAGATTGAATCTGTCCGAAGTAGAGGAGTGTTTATCACTGAAGGGCACGGAGCATCGGTTTCAGATATTCCTAAAGCAACCCAACGCAATGTCGATCGCATTTACGATGATGCGAAGAAAAGTATTTGGGCACAATTGACACCCGGGTTCATCAGTGAAGTCCCTGTCTCAATCGCTCTGAATACGGAATCGGAAGATCGTAACGATTACATTTTACACCCATCGAGTGGCGAGAAATTGCACGAACTGTCTGCATTGAAGATGCAGGGGCTTCGTGTCAAGCATGATGATCAATTTAATGTGCAGGTCGTAATCTCTGACGGCCTCAATGCCTTGTCGATTATGGAGAAGAATCATCTGAAGCCATTCCTGAAAAGCTTGCGGGAACAATTGCTCCGCGACGAATTTAAACCTGCTCCAGATAATATTGTCGTGAACTCGGGACGCGTTCGGGCAGGCTACCAGATTGGTGAAATTCTGTTCGCCCAGTCCAAGGGACCAAGAGCACTTCTGCATGTGATTGGGGAGCGTCCCGGAACCGGGCATCGTACCTTCTCTGTCTACATCACTGCTCCCGACGGGCAAGTGTGGAGTAGCAGCGGACGAGTGGATCACAACATTACCAAAGTTGTCTCTGGAATCGCATCGACCGCTTTGCCGCCAGTACGTGCGGCCGAAGAGACTGTGCGTTTACTTCGATCTCTTACTGGCTAATCACCGTCTTGCTGGCTAATCACCGTCTATTGATGTGTGTATTGGGTCTGAGCACAGATACGAGCACGGCACGACACAAAATGCCAACCGTATAGCGAACGAGGTCCATCGCTTTGAAATCGAATCCCAGAACTGATCTACCCAACGTTGTTGCCGCAATGAGTCAATTTATGAGGTGTGTTAGAGTTGACTCAATCTTCTTTTCTGGGTGGACTTCACGTTGAATCGATCGGCAGGAGAGGCTTGCCGGTCACCGTCTCTGTCGGCACAGAACAGACTGGCACACGCGTCCGACCCTCTGTATTGCTCAGATCTGTATTTGTCAGATCCATGGCGCGGGAAGCACGAGATAGTGAGTTACCCACGGTGTGATTTGCGCTGAGGTGGCTAAGTGATAATACTCAGTGGTATGGAGAAAAAGAACTGGTTTCATGTTCGGTCGGTTCGTTTGACTGATGTTGGCGGAATGAACAATCAATGGGGTTTGGCGCGCCCCGAGTGGGTCCGAAATGTGACTATAGAACTGTACTGCTTCTCGCGACAGTATGTGATTCAGGATTTCCGCTGCTCTCTTGTCCTGCTTGGCAATATCTCACTGTCCGCGGTGCATGCTGGGCTCGCAATCTTCTTCCTACGTCTTTTCATAAGGGTTCTCTTTTGAAGCATCTTCTGCGCACTTTTTACGATGATCGCATGTCCTGCCCATCAGGCAGTTATTCACCCTCGGGAGAGAAACCCGCATCCGTTTACGAAGATTGGGTGCAGCACAGGTTGGTTAAACGGGTTGTATTTGATCCTGTTTCGATAGAAGAACTTCAAACAGTTCATGATCCGCAGTATGTGCAGGATGTGTTCAGTGGGGAGGTTACCAATGGTCATGGCAATACAGACGCCGCTGTGGCTGAATCGACTCGATGGACGGTTGGTTCTATGGTCGCCGCAGCCGAGGATGCGCTTGATTCAGGGTTGGCATGTTCACCCTCAAGCGGTTTCCATCATGCAGGCTACTCTTCCAATCACGGGTTTTGCACGTTCAACGGGTTGATGGTCGCAGCCAATCGCTTGTTACAACGTGATGAAATTAACAAAATTGGAATTCTGGATTGCGATTGGCATGCTGGTGATGGAACTGATGACATCATTCGAGAATTGGGGCTGCAAGATTCCATTCTGCATTTCTCTTCCGGCGTTCAGCGACTCGCCAACTCCCGCAGGTATTTTGTGTGGCTTGATGAAGTGATCAAGACGCTGCGCGCTGCGCACGTCGATATTGTGTTGTATCAAGCAGGGGCCGATGCCCATCGTGATGATCCTCTGGGTGGTGTTCTGGATGGTGCAGAATTATCTGAAAGGGATCGAGTTGTTTTTGAGCAATTCGTGGCCCAAGGAATACCAATTGCGTGGAATCTTGCAGGCGGTTACCAGCGCGATGCTGAGGGATCCATCTCGCCAGTGCTGGATATTCACCGGACGACTGCTTTGCATGCCCTCGCAGTGCTGCAGGAACAGCAGGCAAATCACGCCAGCTGGCAACAGTCGTTTTTTCAGGACGATGATCACTCAGGGCATCGAATGGATCGAACAACTCTGAAATCCATTCGGAAGGGAAGAGAGATGTTCAAAAGCCGGGAATTGAGTCTGAATAATTTTGGTTTCGAACAGACCTACGTAAATCATTTGGAGGGAAGTCTCGAGTCAATCAGTCATTCTATTATGGTGAATCTTGAACGGCGCCAAAAACAGAGAGCATGCACGGCGTCAGGCTTTACCTTTGTCCGACCGGGGGTATTTCCACTTCCTCGCTTCCGTTTTAAAGCCACCTTGGGATCGCCTTATCCGACAGCCACGGGTGATTCCAGTGATTATTCACGTCTGCAAATATGCTGGTTTAGCGATGAGATTGGATTAGCGATCGATGAAATGGTGTTTTCTGTGTTGGGAAAGGTCGATTGGGACGCAACTGCAACTAACTATGATCGCTACGATGGATAAGAGTTTACGTAGTGACGCTGTTTGAACAGCCGGTGTTACGCGAGAAGCATCCTTGGTTTGATACCATTGATCTGTTGTTGACGCGTTCTGTGATTCAGATTTGGAGTTTTGTTTGAATAAGATATATTTGATCGACACTGAGACAACGGGTGGAGATCCTAATGAGGCGATCGAGGTAGCATGGGCCTTGTTCAACCCTACTGAAGATCCGGTGGTACATGTTCAAAGATATCGACCAGCAGGGGAAATGAAGCTGGGGGCAACGGTGGTGCATGGCATTCTTCCAGAAGAATTGGAGACCTGCCCACCCTCGGTGGAGGCGGCTAGTTTCATACCACTGGAGCCTGGTGATTTTATTGTTGCGCATAATGTCGATTTTGATTACGAGGTGATCGGATCACCTGGTGATGTGCGCTGCATCGATACCTTGGGTATATCTCAGTATCTGTGGCCGGAGATTGACTGCCACAAACAGTTGGCAGTTCTTTATCATTTGTTCGGATATGAACGTTGGCTTCGGGATTTGGCCAAGGATGCGCATAGCGCCGAGGCAGATGTCAGGATGTTGCATTTATTGGCAACTCAGATTGTTCAGCGGCAGGAAATCAAAAGTGGGGGACAGTTCTTTAACTTCTCACACCACGCGCGAACTCATCCGAAGCAGATCGCGTGGGGAAAACATCGGGGAAAGTATCTGTTCAG
>CAXGRW010000394.1:0-5369 GCA_964012125.1 uncultured Rhodopirellula sp. | reverse complement strand
GCAACTCCTCTGGTGTCATGTCCTTCAGGACATCTGTCGGCATGAGGGAGGTGCGAATTGCTTTGAGTGTTTCAATGTCGTCGCGACTGATCACCGTCAGTTGATTGTCAGCATTGCGAAGTGTGACCGTTTTGGGGTCTTGTGCCGCGATCATTCCATTGAGAACTCGACCGTCGTTGGTCAGGATCAAATAGGATTGAAAGCCTTCGCGAATTTCGAGGCTTGGTTCGACGATTGAATTTAGCCAAAAGGTCAGGTTTCCACGCTCATATCCATCCAGTGGAGGTCCGACCTTCTTGCCTTCGCCGAAAAGTTGGTGGCAATTGCCACAACGTTTTGTGAAGTGTGCTTTGCCTTTCTCTTGGTCACCCGGACTGGCGGTCAGAATTCCACGAAGGCGCTTCATCTCGGCAATTTTTTCCGGGGCTGAATCGATTGCTTTGCCAAACGCCTGTTCAACACGAGCCACAATTTCAGCATCCTCATACGTTCTTAGTTGTTGTACGACATCGGGTGGTATTTGGTCACGTCTTAGACGCCAGGCATTCAATTCAGCAAGCAGTACACTGGCCCAAGCTGGTCGACTCGCGAGGGTGCGGCACGCTGTTGCTCGAAGGCCGTGTTCTCCCGATATTCGGCTGCCAAAAGCTGACACGAGAGTCTTGGGGATTGAGGTGTCGTCGTACTGTGTTAGCGACCGCATGGCGACTCGTTGCAGTGCTGGTTCGCTTGTGTACTGGCCTGTGGCCAGTCGAAGCAGAGTCGGGACAGCTGCAGGATATTTTACTTCACCGAGCGTCTTGGCAATTTCCAGTTGTATTCCCAAGTCAGCTGTTCTGTTCCTGAGGACAGCGATTGCTTTTTGGGCTGTCTCAGTTTGCCCCTGTCGCATACCGAGGACGAGTCCAGAGTCTCCCAAGCTTGCCTGATAATTTTTTAGGGCACGTGCCAGGCGATCGGGAAGTGTGGGTAAGGATTGTCCTTGGAATGCGCGGTTAAGCCCTGTCATCAGTCGTTCACGGTCATCCGTCTCAGGAGCCAGTTCGAGCAACTCGGCACAACGTTGCAGTTCTGTAGGGCTACCCGATGCGGCGTAGCGCTGCATCAGGCGGCTTGCGATGTGATCGCGAAAAATAGGCAGCTTCCAGGTGTTTGGATCATTCAGCATGAGCTTGATTTCAGGCCATGCAGAAGATTGGCCTTCAAGTGCCCACCAGATCATCAGAGGTATTTGTGGATCGTTTGCGTCCGCATCGTTGGCCAGTAGAGAACGAATGATAGGCAACGCAACTTTGGCATCGATTCGTTTGGCTGTAGCAGCAAGTTGGCTGCGTACTTGTACATCGGGCTCGTCTTTTGCGGCATCGATCAAGGCTTCGTGTGAGCGATGCTGATCGCCCAGCAAGCGAATGACCCAGCGGCGTATGTCGGCGTTCGAACTCTGTAGCCACTTTGCAGCACGATCATCTGACAGCTCTTTTAACAAGTTGATGACCCACAACGCTTCGAGAGATCCTTGGTCCACGAGTTCTGTCAGCTTTTCGACAGGTGCCTTGTCTCCACGCCAGCCAAGTTCCAGTGTCGCTCTTTGCCGAACCCATTTATTGGGATGCTGCAGGCAAGAAATTAAGTCCTCCGTCTTGCGTTCATTGAGATCACCCTCGCCGTATCCAGGTAGTCCACCTTCTGGAACAATGCGATAAACACGGCCGCTTTCCTTATGCCAATCGTCGACAGGACTGACATGACTCAATCGTGTGTCGTACCAGTCGGCCACGTAGACAGCCCCGTCTGGTCCCACGCCAGAATAAACAGGGCGGAACCAGCGATCGTCTGTTGTCAGCAGGTTAGGCTGGTCGATCGTTCGGTAGGTAGATCCATCAGGTAGACGCTGGCTGTGCCAGACAAGGTTGTGAAGTGCGTTTGGCGCGATAATCGACCCATCAAATTCATTGGGGTATGCCCCTCCCTCGTAAATGCAAAATGCTTGCGGGAAACGTCTTCCATCACCTTCGAATTTCATTGGGGGAAAAAAGCCAAATGCATAGGGGTTGGTCAGCGGACCGTGCTTGCCCCAGTTCTTTGCTGAATAACTGCCTTGGGGGAAATACCAGCCACGTGTGTTTCCACCATTGGTGCCAGTGAAAACACGGCCTTTTGAATCAATGTCCAAGCTAAAAGTATTCCCGCCACCTTCGGCATAGATTTCGAAGACGCGGGTTTCGGGATGGTATCGCCAAACACATTGCCCTTGAAAACGGACTCCTTTGGTAACTGCCGAACTGACGTCACCCACGGTCGTACTACCGTTGCATCCATAAAGCCAACCGTCGGGCCCCCAAAGCAAACTGTTGGCAACAGAGTGCGTGTCCTGCAGACCGAATCCTGACAGGTGAACTTCGGGGTCGCCGTCGGGCACATCATCGCGATTGGCATCCGCGTATCGTAACAGGTAAGGCGGATTCAGCACCCAGATGCCACCATTGCCAACCTGCACAGAAGTGGCGATGTTCAAATTTGAAATGACTTCCTTGTGTTTGTCATAGGTTCCATCGCCGTCCGTATCTTCGTGCACAGTGATTTTGTCGAGTCCGGGTGTTCCCATCGGGGGTGGGTCGGGAACCTTGTCGAACACCGCCCGGAGGTGCTGATCAAAGCGAATGACTTTCAAGCCGGCGGGGTATTGGTATTGCCGGTATTGCACCACCCACATACGACCTCTGGAATCCCAACTAACGAATAGAGGCTGGGCTACGACAGGTTCACTAGCTGCCACTTCCAGTTCAAAGCCATTTCGAACACTGAACTTTTTGACTGCGTCCGCTGCGGGGGTGGGCGCAGAGTCATCCGCCATCACGCCCCTGCCACCGAATGTACGCATGATTTCAGCAACCTTTTCGTTGCCGGCACGCGTCGTGTCGGGCTCCTGTGCGGACAAATGACCAATCAGCAAGTTGCACGTAAGTAAAAAAATGACCAGAACGGATGATTTATGCATCGATTTTGTCCGTGGTTGACTGGCGGGATAGCGGAGAGTGTCAGCGTGCAGTTGAAACCATTGACAAGCAATCATCTGGCTTCGTGTTCGCGTTGGAACGGGTGCTCTGGAATGCCCCAACGCTCAGGGTAATATGCTCAGGAAAGTATGTTGTGCAGCACGTTTCCATGCACGTCGGTCAGGCGGAAATCACGGCCACCATGCCGGTAGGTCAATTTCTCGTGATTGATTCCTAGTTGATGCAGAACGGTCGCCCACACATCATATACTTCGCACTTGTCTTGCACTGCATGGTAGCCGAGTTCATCGGTTGCACCGTGGACTGTGCCACCTTTTGTGCCGCCGCCGCATAGCCACGCGCTAAATCCAAATGGGTTGTGGTCTCGCCCGTTGCTGCCCTGCGAAAACGGCGTTCGGCCAAATTCGCCAGCCCAGACAATCAAGGTGTCATCGAGCAATCCGCATCGTTTCAAATCTTGGATCAATGCAGCGATCGGCTGATCTACTTGCGTAGCCATCGCGCGGTGGCCTTTTTCCAATGCGCTATGTTGATCCCAAGGATTAGCTGCGCCTCCCGCTCCAATGCCCCGGGTCAAGCAACTGAGTTCGATGAAGCGTACACCTCTTTGGATCAGTCGTCGGGCAAGCAGGCATTGGCGTCCGTAGGAGGCTAGTGCTGCGTCTTGTGAATCCAAGCCATAAAGCTGCCGGGTTTCGGCCGTTTCATCGCTGATGTCGCATAGTTCAGGAACAGCGGTTTGCATTCGGAAAGCAGTTTCAAAGTTGGCGATAGCAGCTTCGACTTGTGGGTCGTCTGCGGAGTTCTTTAGGAACTGGCCGTCCAGTGCTCGGGCGAGTTCCAGTCGCCGCTGCTGAGCTTGCAGGCCATCGATGCCACGGATGTTTCTAATGGCCTCTTCTTTGTCAGCTTTGAGGATCGACCCTTGGTGTTGCGCAGGCAAGAAACCGTTGCTAAATAAAGCGACTCCACCGTGAGGTGGTACAGCGCCGCCACTTTGCAAGACAACGTAGGCTGGCAGGTTCTCGTTTGCGCTGCCCAGCCCATAGCTGCACCAAGCACCAGCTGTAGGATGTCCCATAAAGGGAAACCCACTGTGCATCAGAAAGTTGCCCTGTGCGTGTTCGTTGACTGGTGAGGTTAGGGAACGAATCACGGCCAACTCATCGGCTTGCTTTCCGATGTTGGGGAACATCTCGCTGATTTCCAAGCCACTTTCGCCCCAAGGTTGGAACTTGAAGGGGCTCGCCATGATGCTGCCATTGTTGTTGAACTGTGTGCGTTCAACATTGACAGGCATCGACTTGCCGTGAAGTTCTTTCAGTTTCGGCTTGGGATCAAAAGAGTCGACATGTGAAACGCCCCCCGACATGTAGCAAAAAATGACATGCTTGGCTTTTGCTGGATGGTGCCCGTTGCCCACGCCAGCTTCCGAGCTATCGGATGCATGGCTGGACTGTTGTGCGAGCAAGCCAGCTAACGCGATTCCGCCAAAGCCACTGGAGGCTTGTTGGAGCAGGCGGCGTCGTGACGTTAAGTGCCGCGATTTTGAAAGCGGTGGAGATGCATCGGACGGATTTTTGTTCAGGGTAGTTTTATCGAACATAGATGAATTCCTTCAGCGTCAGCATGGTTTTCGTCAAGTCAATCCACGCCTGACGTTCATTGGGTTTGCCGGGCAGAGGCCCAAGTGCATCAAGTTGTTTTTGCGTCTTGGATTTTGATTCCCGAAGCTGCTTCAGCGTGGAGCGTTGTTGCGGTGACAACGCTTCTGCAATCTGTTGTTCGGTGACATAAACACCTGAGTCCGAGTAGCTTGCCGCGATTTCTGCATCGCTCAATGCTCGGTCGTAAAGGGCGGCACGATCAATCTTGCCATGAAATAATCGGTTGCCACTTGCTGGTAAATGGCGAACACCAAAACTTAGGATTGCTTTACCTGGCAGGTAAGTGACGGGCGGTTTCGTTTGGTAAGGTTTTCCGTACGGCTTTCCATTCCTGTATCCCACCACGCGTCCATCGGGATGATAGGCAATTGCAAAATGCACGAATTGATCGGTTGCGGCCTGCTCTTCAGGTCCACTGAATCGGTTTGTTCTTTGAAAGCCATTGCTGCCGGCTAACCACTGACGCGGCGACTGTTCTCCAAACACAATGGAATCAAAAACAACGCCATCAAGCGTCTGTATTGTGATGACACCGCCGCCACGCTGATTGAGGTCACTGACAGCAACCCATGCTTCAAGAGTTTTCGCGTTTAGGGCATTCGTGAGAGGGGGCGTTGTGACATAGCCACCCGGTTTGATCACAAGATGACCGTCTTTCACGACGGCATTTCCATTTGCTTTTCCA
>CAXGRW010000393.1:0-5400 GCA_964012125.1 uncultured Rhodopirellula sp. | reverse complement strand
TCCGACGAAAAGCGGGCTACGACACGTAGAGCGTTGTGGTAAACGCCAAGTGAATGTTCCAATCGTGAGTGGGTGGCTCCTGGGTAAACCAGTGACACCATTCCAAGCTGACTGATGGATGCCAATCGCCTCATGGGCGCCAGATCAAGAATCCGGCGTACCCGATCAGAAACCGGCACATCTTGCGCGGGTGGAATTCGCACAAGTGATCCGATGCGATGCAAGGCGACAACTTCTGGCAGCATGAACAAGCAGTAGGGCAGGAGGTGGGAAGGAGTCGGCCTTGCCAGCAGAGGAAGGTCCGGTTTCAAACATTTGTCGCCAGAGTCAGGCCGCTGATCAAGGCCAAGACAACCGCCACAATAAAATACAACCCAGCGAGCGTCACGCCATTCAAAGGTTCCAAGTCAAAAGTGGCAGCCGATGCGAGAGCCCCCAAACCAACCATCACGGCAAAAATAATTCCAAACCACAGATAACTCATTTCTTTGGGGGAATCATATTCCATCACGTAGCTGGGTACAAAAACGTACACCAGCCATAAAGCGGCCAGAATCACAGATAGAATCAAAACCCGATTCCGTAAGTCTGGCCCTACGTATGGTTCCAACTCTGAATCGCGAACAAAGCTATATCCTGACCAAACCAGAGGTGGAGCCAAAAACAGTGCCCCCATAGCAAGAATGTAGACAGGTATCGTTTCCATGCCCATTCGCAGTCCGACCGCAGCGGCGACTGCGACCAAAATTGCACCGAATGTGATGATCATACCCTTTCGGGTCACATCAGTTTCGGTACGCTTCAGGGGCTTGAGAATGCTGACTCCCTGACGATCTTTGGGAGCCCCATCGTCGGGTGCATGAATGACGACTTCTTCGGAGGCATCCGGTACCTTGATCTCCTTCTTGCAATTTGGACAAGGACCGGTCTTGCCAGCGAATTTGTCGCTGACCTGGAACCGCTTCAGACAGTTTGGACAGGTGACTTGAATCGCCATGAATGAAAAACAAAGCCCGAGTGAAGAGTCTCAATCCGCAGATGATGCAACCAACGCAGCGTCGCAGAACAGTTTGTCAGGTAAAGGCATGGAACCGCAACCCGAGGGGCAAAGTGGACCCAAATTTACCAACGCTCCTTATGATACCCGCGCCACGAAAGAAGCGTGCAGCCCCGACAATAAAGAAAACGAGCCTTCGGCGCACGTGGTGCTTTATCAGCCTGAGATTCCCCAGAATACGGGCAACATCGGGAGAACCTGCGTTGCTGTGAACGCAAAACTGTGGATTGTTCGGCCTGCGGCCTTCCAGCTAGACGATGCCAAACTGCGGCGTGCTGGGCTGGACTACTGGGCCCACCTCGAGCGTGGGGACGCCGTCAATTGGGATGACTTGGTATCGCAACTCCATCCCCGGCCGATGTACTTTTTGTCGAAATTTGCAAAACGAACGATTTGGGAAGCCGATTTTCGTCGTGGAGATGTCTTGGTTTTCGGGCGGGAAACCTCAGGACTACCGGCCTCGATACTTGACCCCGAAGACCCCAGGGCCCTGCGATTGCCCACTTCTGAACATGTTCGCAGTCTCAACCTCGCCACCACCGCAGGCATTGTGCTTTATGAACACCAGCGGCAAACTGCTGGTTATCGCAAAGATTCGTAGCAGGTTTTTATTGCCTCGTCGTTTCCCTTTCCAGTGGTTAAACTGACACGGCGTATCCGCCTCCGAGTCTTGCCATGAACCAGCCTTCTTCGCAGCGTCGACCTCCCCAAATCAGCATCGCATTCATGATGATGCTGATGTTGATTTTCTCTTTCATCTCGGCAGGACTGTTTTATGCTTCACGTGTGCCTGCAATTCAGAATGAAATTACGATGCTGATGACAGGTGAAATTGCCGAAGCGGCTCAGGAAGATACCTCGCGTGAGGCGCAAATCACATTCGTGATGTTCACCTATACGTCTCCCCTATTGCTCGCTGGAGCCATTTCAGCTGGCATGGCTATCCTGAATTGGTTCCAACGACCCCGATGAATCGTGCCGAGCCCACATTTTCGCCAGAACAAATCGCGTCTGTTCTCGGTCAGATTCATTGCCCAGGTTCATTGAACGAATTCTCCGCTGCCATGGCTCAGCCGTGGCGTAATGTGATCCGGCATCGTCGTGAGATTGATCCGGCAAACCTGCCTGTCCCCAGCTCTCCGATCGATTGGTACACATTGGGACGAAGGCCTGCGGAAGATTCTGGTTCACCTGCCCGCACTGTGGCCTACGCATGTGGAGACTTTTTCATTCAGGATGCTGGTTCGCTCTTGGCCTTGGCTGTGGCTGGAGCCGATGGAGACGGGTTACGTGGAAAAGTTGTCTGCGATCTATGTGCCGCCCCGGGTGGCAAAGCTTCCGCACTGCTCGAAGCAGTCTCTAACGATGATGTTGAATCAGATGGATTTGTGCTTGCCAATGAAGTTATCCGCAATCGGGTTGCTCCCTTACAACTCAACTTGGCCCGTGTGGGGTCCGATCGTTTTGCCATCTCAAGTCTTGATCCTGAAAAACTCGCAGACCAGTTACCCCAAGTATTTGACCTGCTTGTGGTAGATGCTCCCTGCAGCGGTCAGGCCATGATGTCCCGAGGAAAACAAAATCAGTCAGCCCTATCGACTCACCAAATCAGCCACAGTGCTTCTCGCCAGCAACGTATCCTCGAAGCTGCTGTCAAATTGGTCCGTGATGGCGGCCAACTCGTATACAGCACCTGTACCTTTGCCGAAGCAGAAAATGAGGCACAAATACGACTGCTGATTCAGCAAGGTGTAGCCACGCCCAAACCGATTGCAAGCCTGCAAGAATATCAAACTGATCCCGGTTGCTATCGCTGTTGGCCCCATGTCCATCAATGTGCTGGCAGCTTTGCGGCCTCCCTAACCATCCAACACTCTCACCAAGCCAAAACAGGAAAACGACAAAGGCGAAGAAAGGCGATTCGAACACCCATCGCATTAACCGACTGGTA
Source organism: uncultured Rhodopirellula sp. (assembly GCA_964012125.1). Lineage (GTDB taxonomy): Bacteria > Planctomycetota > Planctomycetia > Pirellulales > Pirellulaceae > Rubripirellula. The sequence continues at coordinate 2,392 of CAXGRW010000393.1, read as the reverse complement.
CAACAGCACCGAATCTGAATCGCGTCTTCACACCAGAGATTCAATCATTCTCGGATTTTCGCCCTCAGCACCCGAATGGGCAGAACAGATTGCCATTGGTGGCCCGGAACTTGCCCACCGCGCAGGGCAAACATGGAAACCAGCGCACGCTGGCGCACTGCGACGCGAGGCAGCACTCATGCCGATCAACAAACTTGAGATTGACCAAAAAGCATGCCAACAGTTCATGCGAGGTGAGCCGATTCGAACGGTTGAGTCAGGATGGAATGCCATTCAACTCCACGGCAGACCGTTGGGCTGGGTTAAAGCCAATGGCAAGATAGGAAAAAATCACTTGCCGTCAGGAGCACGCATGTCAGGTGAATTGACGACGTGATTCCAGTATTTTCGCACTCGTTTGCCAAACGACTGCCATTTTTCTACGGCTATGTCATGATCCCCGTAGCAATGTTGCTGCAGATTGCGACGAGCCCGGGCCAAACTTTTGCAGTCAGTGCTTTCACTCCCTATCTTCGTGAGTCACTGGAACTCAGTGACAGCCAGCTATCGCTTGCCTACATGATAGGTACGCTGCTTGCTGCACTTCCGCTGATGCTGGTAGGCCCACTTTCGGATCGGTACGGGTTACGGGGTATCAGCTTGATTGCGATTGGAATGCTATCCGCGGCCTGCTACTTCGCTGCCAAGGTAACCAACTTTTACTCTCTGCTGGCAGCGTTTTTTTTACTTCGTTTTCTGGGTCAAGGATCTCTCTCTCTTCTCAGTGGCAATGCAATTTCGATGTGGTTTCAGAATCGCATTGGACGAGTCTCTGCTGCCATGAGCATTGGTACAGCGATTGCTTTTGCATGGATTCCTGAGTGGTTACATGGCTCTATCATCGCGATCGGATGGCGTGGAACCTATGAATGGTTGGCGATCATCGTCGCAGCGAGCATGCTGCCCATCGTGTTCTTTCTGTTTTGCAATCGACCCGAAGACATTGGGCAGTCGGTTGATGGAGCTGCAGAAATCATTCCTGACCTTTCAACTGATGCCCGTGACACAACAGATTCATGCTTGACCTTGCGAAAAGCCATTCGATGTCGTGCCTTCTCAATCCTCGCGGCCAGCAACACCGTCTGGGCAATGGCGGGAACCGGAATCATTTTTTATCTATTTACGCTCTGTAACGATTTGGGATTCGAGGCAACGGTACCTGCCAATCTTTTCAAAACCTTTGGATTAATGATGCTATTCACGCAACTGCTTGGTGGCGTGCTGGCAGACTTCCTGCCACTGAACCGTCTGCTAACCGTTGGAACCAGCATGCTCAGTGCTGGCTTGGCAGCACTTTCCTTCGGGCAAAGCGAACTCGCACTGCACTCATTCGTGGGTTTGTTTGGAGCAGGGCAGGGCATGTTACTAGCTGTGGGTAACGTCGTTTGGGTAAGGTACTTTGGACGAACTCATCTGGGTTCAATTCGTGGAACCGTTTGGTGCTGCACAGTCGCTGGAAGTGGTTGTGGACCACTGCTGATGGGTGTTTCCCGGGACATCTGGGGCAACTTTGAACCCGCCCTCTATCTCTTTCTGGGCTTGATGGCCTTGCTCTCGCTGGTTGCTATCTTTGCGACACCACCGACCACCACAGATACACACTAATGTTTTTTAACTATTTCATGCGTTTGATTCCCAAAGAGCGAACAAGTGGAGGAGCCAAAGCTGCTTAGGCTAAAATTCCTGCAGATTGCTGTTCGCCAAAGCAGTGCATTGTCGCCAACACTGGTGACCGGTTAATTCCCGGGTAACTGTGGTCTTTGACGATCTATTCTTCTAACAGGTGCAGTCTGATGCCAAACACGAAGAACTCATCTCGGCGACAGATGCATTTCGTCCCCCCAAGATCAGGAGGTCCAATGCGATACGCAGCGATCTCTTCAATCATGGTTGTACTGCCTTTCACCGTGGTATTGTTCTTGGCACCAGGATGCTCCAAGGAAGAGATGAATCAAGCTCTTGAAACAGCCAAGTCCAAAGCTGAATCAATGACCAATTCTGCGGTCGAAGCGGCAGAAGAAACGTTACCGGAAGCAGGCGAGGTTACCCTGAACTTCAAACCTGACTCCATTGCAATCTCGAACGCTACACTCGATTTGATTTCCATTGGGGATGGCAGACCGAATGTCGTCCAGATCAGCACCTACAACCCAAATGCCTCCTCTCGGTCTTATCCGGCACTTCTACTGCACGGCACCACCAACATGTCTACCGCATCAAGCTTGGCAGGAGAAAAAGTTCAGTGTGATGTTTATTTTCAGAAGAGTGAAAATTCACCCATCGCGATGACACAACCGGGAGAGGCAATGACCGTCGCTTTCCAACAATACAATCCAACGGACAAAGCATTGAC
>CAXGRW010000392.1:0-5421 GCA_964012125.1 uncultured Rhodopirellula sp. | reverse complement strand
GGCTTGACCCGCAGTGTCATGATGCCTCTAGATTGAAGATGCTATTGCGGCCTGCTGAACGGGATCTTTTGAAATTGACAGCCGTGTCACGGCACGTCAGTAGTCCACGTAACGAGGATGAGAAGTGTGTGCTGCCGCTTGATGATCTTACCGGTGAGGGACAGCAGTTCATCCAATTCGACTAAAGCGACCGTGAGAATCGCGGCATGAAACAGAATCGGTGCCGCATCAGACCCAGCGGCATCTTTCGAAAACTTTAGGTGAACTGATGATTAAATTAAATATTTGATGATTCAGTTGCGAGGGAAAACTCACCAAGGTACTTATTCATCTCCGCTGCACTATTCGCCCTCTCTTGCCTGAGTTGCTTGTACTGCGCAGGTGGTGTCACTTGTGCGCGGTATTGCCGCGATCCTCCAATTTCTGACGCAACACTTCTGATTTAGTAGGAAAATCTACGATAGGAAGAACGATAAACAAGTTGTGTTCCGCGTCTGTATACCAGTGGTGTTTCGGGATGATCCGAGTAGCATTTAGTCTTACGTTAGTTTTCTGCCTGATCGTTACCAGCAAAGTCTGGGGTCAGAGCACGATTTCCAATAGCCCACTTGAGCTGTCCACTGGGCAAGGCTTGTGGGGTGCGTTGCTGCCAGCCTATACCTTAACGGATGGGGGTGGTGCTCCTGTATTGAGCGACAGCATGGACGCTCTTGGATACCACGGTGACCTGAAGCTGGTCCGACGCTTCCTCGGAACTCGAACGAGTTTTGAAGGCCGTGCTTTCTATGCAACTGCCGAATCGACAGCGAATGGTGGCGACAGCGGTCTAAACTTCCTCAGCCCGTCTGATGGTTCCATCACTGCAATTCCAGCAGGAGCAACCCGGCTGAGAAGCGACGTCGATAATTACGGTTTTGACCTTCTACTTCGCGATACATGGATCACCCGATTCGGTGGCTTGTCAGCCGGATGTGCCTTCAGTTACATCGGATTTGATCAGACATTCAATTCAACGGCGGGTGGCGCTGACTTGCTGAGAGAGAAGCTCGATTCCGCCTTGCGTGGCGGAAAGGGATTCGTCGGCTGGGATGGCTGTTTCTGTGGTCATGCCACGAACATAGACCTGCTTTTTGGATTCTATGACATGAATGCGACTTACGGATCGGAGGCTGGCCTCGCGGGTCCTGCAACAGAGCAGAAAATGACGAAAAATGTAAGCACGATTGAGACCAACTTCACGACCCGTCGCGACTTTCGCGAGATACAGGTCGGAACAACGATCGGCGTCACTTACTTCACCGATCTGCCGACGATAGAACGGACTCTCGGTCAGCCCGTTTCGATTGGAACTGATGATGCAGTCACGCTGAAATTCCTTTTCGAAATCCTGCTGTAGGTTCAGTTCTGAACCGTTGCCTCGACGGCCTCAAAGGCGGCATGATATCTCCGCCCTAACTCCCGGTATGACTCGCTGTCGAAGTGAATTTTGTCACCCTTGTGTGCTAGGCCATTTGACTTCACGAACCCGGTAATGCTGACCTGCATCGGCAGTGTTGCGTGAATCGAGTCGACGCGTTTCTTATCTGTGCTCCATGGCCTTTCTTTGAATTGCCCCATTTGGCCTGCAATGAAGGGTAGATTTTCGTCGTTGAAATTCGTGCGGAAGCGTTCGATTAGGCGATGAAGCTTCTCCTTGTACACGACAGACAATCCAGCCTTGCAATCTGATTCGCCTTGATGCCACAGCACTCCCTTCAGAGTGCCATCTTTCATGGCAAGTTGTGTTCTCGCAATGGCGGTGTCATAAGGATGTGTTTTGGTCGAAGAGTGGTAACCACCGGGTTCCCAAGACGAAATGGGAGATCCACCTACTGCACATGGAATTAGTCCTACAGTGATTCCGGAGTGAGCTGCTGCGTAGGTCTTGGCGAAGGTTTTGCCGAGCCCGACGCCAGCAATGCCAGGTTTATCGAAATGAATTGGATCAACGGCAGCGACCCACTTTCCCTTTTTGTTGAGTGTGAGCACATGGGTATCCACCTTTCTATCGCTTTCAGCAACTTTTCCCCGCCCCGCCATATTCGATTGGCCGGCTAGCAGGAAAAGATGAAACTTTGTGGGGTCCCGTGGAACTGCGACAGATTGTGCGTGGACGGCTTCAAATACGAAGAAACAGCAAGTGACTAGTAGCAAAATTCGGTTAATTAGCATCGGTGATGACGGTCCTCGGTGCGAGCAGTCAAAGTGATTGTGTTGAACATTTCATGAATCCATGGCCTTGGTTTCGACAAGTCCAATAACTCAAGTTATCCTTTGCCTCATGCAGATTCCAGCTATCACGATTGTTCTTTGCCTGTTTGTTGGGTCGGCGTATGGCCAGATTGTGGATTTGGCCTCTGCTGATCCTGCCTCAACGCGTCAGTTGGCCCTTCCAGAAAAGCCATATCGCTACGCGGATCAGCCTCTTCCACGACACGTCAAAGAGGTCGCTAATCTCTTTGATAACACGCCGGAATCAAATCCCCTCACGGACGAGGGGGCTACTTTGGGTCGTGTTCTGTTTTACGATCCCAATTTGTCCGCTAACGGATCCACGTCGTGTTCGTCTTGTCACAGTCAGCAGGCTGCATTCACTGATGAACGACGGTTTAGTAAAGGTTTTGAGGGGAGAGCTGTTGATCGAAATTCGATGAGTTTGGTGAACCTTCGGTATTATCGCCCCGGTAAATTCTTTTGGGATGAACGGGCAGGCTCTCTTGAAGACCAAGTACTCATGCCAATCGAGAATCCCATCGAGATGGGGCATGAATTGACCGCATTGGTATCGCAGTTACAAAGTGACCCGATTTATCCTCCGCTCTTTCGCGATGCATTTGGAACCTCAGAGGTGACCAAAGAGAGGTTGTCACTCGCCTTGGCGCAATTTATCCGATCAATGGTTTCGGTTAACTCACGTTTTGATCAGGGGCGTGCTGCAGTGGCTTCCGTGTTGGATCCGTTTCCAAATTTTTCTGAACAGGAAAACTATGGAAAGCAGCAGTTCTTTGGACGTGCTAGATGCTCGGAGTGCCACTTGCCCGAGACGGAGGGGAAGAGTGGTGCCGCTCGACAGTCGGCATTCTTTCAACTAGAAGGTCCACTGGTGAATGGGATTGACAGCGATTCTGATCAAGTAGACGGTGGCGTCGGGGCGTTTACCTTGAAAAAAAGTGAATGGGGCCGTTTCAAGTCGACGTCGTTGCGTAACGTGGTGCTGACTGCACCCTACATGCATGATGGCCGTTTTCGGACTTTGGATCAGGTAATTGAACACTACAATTGGAGTGTCAAGCCGCATCGTAACTTGGATCATCGATTGGAGGACTTCGCTGCCAATGGCTTGGCACTGCCCGAGGTCGAGAAAGTTGCCTTGGCGGCATTTCTTGGAACTCTGACAGATCAAACCTTTCTTACTGATCCGAAATTCAGTGATCCTTTCACTCAAGCCGAATGAGCTATGTTGGCTGCGTGGAATTGGAAAGGGCGAGTGGCAGTTATCGATCGTTATACTTATCGTCTATGACAAAGCGTGCAGAAAAAAAATTGAACGATCAAGCGGGATGTGATGGGAGTAAGGTGGTGACTGCCGCTGAATCCCAGGCTCTCGCAACGGCTTATCACGAAGCTGGGCATGCGGTGATGGCGTTGTCGTTCGGTTGTCCGATAAAAAAAGTCACCATTGTCCCGGGGCGTTCATGGCTGGGGCAGTACCGGCTTGGTGTGTGTGAGCTTCAGAAAGGTCGTTCGGCAAACGCAAAGAATCTACTGGACGATGAGATCGTGCTTCTATTCGCTGGGATGGTTGCGGAGGCGCATTTCACTGGGCGCTATTGTGAAGCGGGTGCAGCGGAAGATCTGCGCGCGATTCGGCGATTACTGTGCCATCGTGCTGGGAGTGAAAAACAGCATGAACGGTTGCATCGGCGTTTATTGGCTCGTACAGAACACCTTCTTGATGACGAAGCGACTGCATTGGCTGTCGAGATGGTAGCCACTGAGTTGGTGCAAAAACAAACAATTAGTGGCCGGGCTGTTCGGCACTTCTATCAACAAGCGATGCGAAAAAGCTCGTGAGAAATGGTGGGTTTTAGAATGCCAGAGATGCAGGATACCGAAAAAAGTGCTCGATCCATTGCTGCTGACTTGAACTTGCCAGTCAGGCAAGTGTTGGCAGCCATTGAGTTGCTTGAAGCAGGCAACACGATTCCGTTCATCGCTCGATATCGCAAGGAAGCGACACAGGGGCTGGATGAGATTGCACTGCGGGCAATTGAGGACGCAGTTGAAAGGTCGGCCGCTTTGGCTGCTCGGAAAGCAACCGTTATCAAGAGCATTGAAGGCCAGGAGTTGATGACCGATGAGTTGCTTGCGTCGATTGAGAATTGCAGCGACTTACGACAGCTCGAGATGATTTATTTACCTTTTAAACCCAAGCGTCGTACCAAGGCTGCGATTGCTCGCGAAAGGGGCCTGCAGCCTCTGGCTGATCTGCTGATTCTTCAGGAACCGCTTCGGGGTTCGCGGAATGCGGTGCTTAACCAGTTTGTTAATCCTGCATTGGAAATCGCCGATCGGGATGCTGCGTTACAAGGTGCGCTCGCGATCGTTGCCGAGCAATGGTCTGAGAATGTCTCGTTGCGAAGTTGGATGCTTGACGATGCCGTAGCGAGTGGCAAGGTGACTTCAACGGTGAAGCGTGGGAAGAAAAAGGAAGCTGAAAAATTCGAACTCTATTTTGATCATCGGGAAGCCGTAGGGAAGATTCCCTCGCATCGGCTTTTGGCAATGTTGAGAGGCGAAGCCGAAGGTTTGCTACGCGTTGGAATTGCAATGGATGATGGGCGAGCTGTTTCTCACATGAAATCACAATTCATTCACGATAGGCAGTTCGAATTTTACCGTGATTTGGTAGGGGCGATTGATGATTGTTATGAGCGTTTGCTTCAACCCGCCACGCAGTCCTCTGTGCTGCAGAATCTGAAGGAGCAAGCTGATACGGATGCGATCGAGGTGTTTGGGAAAAATCTGCATGAACTGCTGATGGCATCACCCGCAGGTCCTCGTGTCACTTTGGGCATTGATCCGGGTTTTCGAACGGGTTGTAAACTGGCTGTTGTCGATGAGACCGGCAAGTTTTTGGCGACCAGTACCATTTATCCGACCCCACCCAGAAACGATTCTGATGCAGCGGCAAAACGTGTGATGGAAATCATCAACCAATACAACGTTGAACTGATTGCAATTGGAAACGGCACCGCTTCAAGAGAAACGGATGTTTTTGTCGGCAGCCTGCTGAAGGAACACGGGTTGAAGTTGACGAAGGTGATGGTCAGCGAAGCTGGTGCGTCGATTTATTCTGCCAGCGACATCGCGATCAAGGAG
>CAXGRW010000391.1:0-5425 GCA_964012125.1 uncultured Rhodopirellula sp. | reverse complement strand
CAGCCTGAGTCGCCGAACTCAACCAAGTCATCGCTGTTCAACCAAGTCATCGCTGCTCAACAGAGCCTGCGCTGTTCAACGGAGCCTGCGGGCTTGGGTCGCAAGCTGTTTGATTACCTAGCCTGATAAACTGATCTGCCGAGGCACGCACGAATAGGCGGGCAACTGCTCGCATACGAACCGTTTCGCCGATCTGCCATCAGGATGACTGCCTGTCAGCAACTGACAGGGCAACTCAGGCATGCGGTTCGCGTCTGCCGCGGCTTCGTCTCTCCCAGTAGGTCAATCAACACCTGCCGACAATCTATCCAGCGGCTTTATGTAAATTCATGACGGCATGCTCAATCCCCTGTACAATCTAGCTCAACGACTGCACGCGCCAGAACGTAGCTGATGTAGTGGAAAATCACTGGGTGAATACCTCGGTCTTCCCACGTCCGCATTGGCAGAAAAACCACAGCGAGGCACGGCAGTCCACCCACCTCCCGCCGCAGCTTAGCAAAGCCTCGTTTCGACCTGCGATCCTATTGCCTTCCACCCCTTGGCCATCCATGTTCCGCGTTCCCCCTCAAATATTGCCGTTGATTACGGTATTCCATGCACAAGGGCTTGTCCGTGCATTGATTGTGATGTTTGTCCCTCTGTATCTGCTTCAAGGAGCCGCATTCACGGCGGAGACCGCAGCGGAAATCAAGATTGCAAAATTCGATGTGGATGCGACACCTCCCGTCGGGACCATGATGGCCTATGACCGGGTCATTCGTATCGAAGAATTGGGACTAAGATGCCGTGGTATCGTGATCATGGGCAGCGATGCCCCGATCGCACTATGTGCAGTGGATTGGATTGGAATTGGCAATGCATCACATGACGCCTTCCGCGACCGCATTGCCAAGGCTGCGGGAACGACACGTGACCGCGTGGCTGTCCACACGCTGCACCAACATGACGCCCCACGAAGCGATTTCTCCGCTGAGCGTCTCTTGCATCAAGTGGGCGTCACCGATGTTGGTTTGCATGAAGGCGCGTTCACCCGTGAAGTGCTCGATCGTCTGGACCAGGCAATTACGTCAGCCATTCAAAACCCGACCCCAATCACGCATGTGGGACACGGGACCGCGAAGGTCGAGAAAGTTGCTTCGAACCGGCGAATTCTTGGTCCTGATGGGAAAGTCAGCGCGACACGCTACACAACGTGCCGCGACCCGAAATTACGCGCTGCCCCCGAAGGCGTGATTGATCCCGAATTGAGTGCGATCAGTTTCTGGAACGAAGATGAGTTGGTTACGGTCATGACTTACTATGCCTGCCACCCCCAAAGCTACTATCGCACAGGTGTTCCAAGCCCCGACTTTCCTGGAATCGCCCGTTTTCTACGTGGCCAAGACGTGCCCAACGTGCTTCACCTGCACTTCAACGGCGCGGGTGGGAACATTGGTGCCGGCAAGTACAACGATGGCAATAAGGAGAACCGGATCACACTTGCACGACGCGTCGCCGAAGGCATGAAGCAAGCCACGAACTCCTCCGAGAAGGTTCGACTTACCGGCAGTGACGTCGATTGGTCGGTTGCGCCGGTTGCGTTACCGCCGGCTAAACATCTTAAGCGAGCCGAACTAGAAGCAAGCCTCGCCAAATGGAAGCCCAACGACTACTGGGGCAGTGCGGACGAGCTTGCATGGCTAAATCGTTGCGAGAGCGGACAGAAGATCGACCTCAGCTGCTTAAGGCTTGGGAACATTCGGATTGTGCACATGCCTGGGGAACTGTTTGTGGAATACCAGCTCGCAGCCAAACAGATGCGTCCGGACCTTCACGTAGCGATGGCAGCCTATGGCGACTACGGGCCCGGGTACATTGGCACAGAAATTGGATACAGCCAGGGCGGTTACGAAACGAGCCCTCGCGCTTCAAAAGTTGACAAGAGTTGCGAACAAGTATTGATGGACGGAATGCGAAGCTTGCTGCTGGACAAGGACGAAAAATGAACGAATCTGAACTACGAAAGACACTCATGCGAATCACTCAACTTTTGGGCACTGTCCGCTTCACGATTGTCTATGGCGGTGTCGTCTGTAGTCTCGCACTCAGTCACATCGTGCACTGTGGGATCACGATAGCGGAGGAGGATTTCTCGGGTGAACTTCCGCGTATCCCTGCCAGCAGTCCAGAAGCTGCACTCAACAGCTTTACTGTTGCAGATGGTTTCGAAATTCAGCCAGTAGCGAGCGAGCCACTCGTCGCCAGTCCCGTTGCGATCGAGTGGGATGCCGAGGGACGATTGTACGTGTGTGAAATGCGCGGCTACAGCGAGGACCGTGACGCTGGGTTGTCACGCATCCGTCGGCTGGAAGACACCGATCAAGACGGAGTTTTTGACACCAGCGTGATCTACGCAGACGGCCTGCTTTGGCCCACAGCCCTGTTTCCCTACAAAGGCGGGCTGTTCGTCGGTGATGCACCCAACCTGTATTATTTCCGCGATGAAGATCAGGATGGGAAAGCTGAAAAGAAGAAGGTTGTACTGACCGGGTTCGGCACATCCAACGTTCAAGGCTTGATGAACTCGTTCCGCTGGGGACTGGACAATCGAATCCACATCGCTTGTAGCTCAGCCGCTGGCAAAGTTGGTCGGCCCGGCAGTGACGAGAGAATCGAGGTGCGCGGACGTGATCTCGCGTTCAATCCAGATACCTTCGAGCTCGAGGTCACCAGTGGCGGCGGCCAGCATGGAATGGTGTTCGACGATTGGGGACGAAAATTCGTCTCCTCCAATAGCAACCACATTCAGCAGGTCATGTACGAAGATCACTACCTGAAACGTAATCCCTACCTCAAAGCTCCGCCTGCAAGGATCTCAATCGCGGCGGACGGACCACAAGCTGAAGTCTATCGAACAAGCCCCGTCGAACCTTGGCGGATCGTCCGCACCCGATTGCGAGTGGGTGGAGCCGTCCCCGGTCCTGTAGAAGGCGGGGGTCGAGCTGCAGGGTATTTCACAGGCGCCACCGGAGTCACGATCTATCGCGGTGACGCATGGCCCCAAGAATGGAAGGGATTAGCGATCATCGGGGACGTGGGTAGCAACTTGGTACATCGGAAAAAAATCGATTCAAGCGACGCACAATTCGTCGCTCGCCGCATCGATGAAGAGTCGGAGTTCGTTAACTCCAGTGATATCTGGTTTCGTCCGGCTCAATTTGCCAACGCCCCCGATGGAACCATCTACATCATTGACGTCTGTCGGGAGGTTATCGAACACCCAAAAAGCCTGCCACCGATGATTAAAAAGCATTTGGACCTGACGGCAGGACGCGATCGTGGCCGAATTTATCGAATCGCACCAAGCAATTACCAATACCGCCCGACTCCCAATCTTCGCGACGCGGACACATCCCAGTTAGTCGGCCTCTTAGATCACCCCAACGCATGGCACCGTGAAACAGCAGCACGCCTGCTGTATGAAAGAAAAACCCCTGAAACAGTTGCAAAATTAGACGCGAAACGAAAAGCCAATCCAAGTCCCTTGGGACAAGTGCATTTACTTTATGCACTCGCTGGGCAAGGAGAGTTATCGACACAGGCGATCACAGCTGCGTTACAACATCAACACCCCCAGGTGAGACGCCACGCCCTGAAGCTAGGTGAACAACTCGCTTCAAACCCCAAGATGGAACAGCAGTTATTGTCGCTAGCGAGTGATCCATCACTCGAAGTACGCATCCAACTGGCATTCTCTGCGGCCGCTTTGCCAGCCGACCTGAAGATTCCCTTGCTGGAGCGAGTGATCGCAAGTGGGCCCGGTGACCGATGGCTCGAGACCGCTGTATTGAGTTCACTTCGCGATGGCAGCGCGGAACTATTTGCAAAACTGGTACAAAACAAATCTTTTAGATCCGAGGCAGCGGGGCGGTTTCTTGCTACCCTCGCGACTCAAATCGGACAACAGAATCAGCCTTCTGACATTGATCTCGCGATCAAGCAGGTCTCAGCGCTACCAGCCTCCAGTGCATCGTTCACGCTTCCAGTCCTAGGATCACTTACGGCTTACCGATCACGAAAAAACCACTATCTGCAGCAGCTGTCTCAACAGGGAAAATTGTCAACACTGGACGATCTCAAAGAGAAACTGGTTCGTGCTGCTGGGGTCGCGGCACAGAACGCGGATGTGGCAGTAGCAGATAGAGTTGCTGCGACTAAATCAATGCGTTTTGGCAAGCTTGAACGTGTCTCAGCACCGCTGACAGCGCTGATCAGTAATCGAGAACCCCATCTCGTGTCGCAAGCAGCCATCGAGACATTAGGAACCTTCAGTTCACCCACGATCGCTGAACCGTTGCTGCTGGCATGGAGCAAACTGAGCCCAAAACTCAGGGGTACTGCAACTGAAGTGCTTTTTGCACGTAGCGATCGCTTGACTCAGCTCTTCGATAACGTCGACTCCGACAAAATCTCACTCGCAGATATCGGAACGCCGAGACTTCAGATCGCCGCTAAATCACGCGATCCCAAGATCAAATCACGTGCGTCAAAGTACTTGGCCAACATGGGCTCCGGTGATCGCTCAAAGATACTGGCCAAATACCAATCGGCTCTTTCCTTGAATGCTGACGCCGACCGAGGCCGCAAACTCTTTGCCCAACACTGCTCTGTCTGCCACAAGATGAATGGGATTGGCCATGAAATTGGGCCGAACCTGGCAAGCATAGGAACGCGTGGTGCAGAAACGATTCTGGTCAATGTGATCGATCCAAATCGCGAGGTGAATCCGCAATACCTGAACTACGTTCTATTGACTCAAGATGGACGTGCCGTCACTGGGATGGTCGCGGCTGAAACTGCAAGCAGCGTTACTTTGCGTCGAGCCGAATCGGCATCCGACACAGTCCTTCGAGTCGATATTGAAGAGCTCAAAAGTACGGGGCTGTCCATCATGCCTGAGGGCATGGAAAAGTCGATCAACGTTCAGGACATGGCTGACATCATCTCGTTTCTAATGCAGCCGTAGTGACCAACATCGCTGAACGACGTCACTGACAAGCAAGCCTGACAAAGTGCCCTCCAAGCTGCCAGCGATTCAACACAAACCGCGGCAGCTATAACCGCGGGCGAAGCAGCTCGAAGCTGAAGAAGAATAGCAACACCTACAAGGCACGCCACGCTCGCCCCATTGCAATCGGGACGGTGATCAGAAGGCAACCAAAGCCCGCGATCAATCGTACAATCGCCTGTCCAAACTTCGACCCTCGTCATAATGACAAGCACGGGCGTGCCGTTGAGCACGTCCCGCTTGAGAAACCAGAGTCGCTTGAGGTGGTTTATCCAAGCCCGCTAGCGAGAACTCAGGAAGATGAAGTAGCTGGGTTGCCCGGTTCTGGGTTGCCGGGTGCAGCAGGTTCTGGGTTGCCGGGTGCAGCAGGTTCTG
>CAXGRW010000390.1:0-5426 GCA_964012125.1 uncultured Rhodopirellula sp. | reverse complement strand
CAGGACCACAACAGATTCACCAGCTCTCATGCGTTAGGCAGACGCGTCCCTATGGGCCACATGCATCCCCAGGGTATCACAGCACCTGCGGCAAAGACGGATCCTAGGGCAGTTCCGAAAACCTAACTTCCAAGCCACTGATTCAAAAACGCAACAACCGTTTCTTCGTAGGCGTCAGGGTCGTACTTGTGCAGGTCCTGGTGGGCCGCACCTTTAAAGAGAAACATTTGCCGTGGCTCAACGGCAGCAGCATACATTCGCTTTGATTCCGCGAGCGTGGTGTGAGCGTCCTCGTCTCCCGCAAGCACCAATAACGGGCAATCGACATCCGGAACATACTCAATCGGGCTCAGCTCCCCAGCGGTGACACCAAGCCTTAGATAAAACTGGCTCGTCAAACAGGGTGCAACCACGTGATGCAGCCAACCAAGCCTCAGGCTTACTCGATTATGAACAGCCTCTGTCACATTCGAATAAACGGATTCCACAACCATTGCATCCACGTCCAAGGGAGACGCGAACAGCGCTGCTGCTCCTCCGAGTGACCACCCAACAATAGCAACCCGATGCTTGGGATTCTGTTCTTTGACGAAGTGAACAGCTGCGGATACCGCGTGTCGTTCTCGCCAACCCGCCGTGATCATCTCACCGTCTGATTCCCCATGCGATGGCAAATCGATCAATAAGGTTGAATAGCCGGCCTTGCCCAACATGGCAGCCCGCCCCAGCATTGATCGGCGATCCCCTCGAATCGGATGTAGCAATATGACGGTAGCGGTGGCATCAACCGACCGCATGTGCCATCCCTTCACCTTCATCCCAATGTCCGTGTCCAAGCTGATTGACGCTCCGGACATCCCTACAGGAATCGGCCCCACCACACACTTGTTCGGCGAGACCAATTGTCCACCGACGCGCCATGAGATCGCCGCAACCGATGATCCACAAACAAACAGGGTCAGCAACAGTACGTTTCGTATGTGTCGGCGCGGCAGCATCAATCCAGTTCACCCCACATGATCAAATCACATTGAAACGTAATCTGAATTCCCAACACCGACGAGAGTACAAACACGCATGACGGCATCAACACCAGACTCCGACGCAACTGCGTTCGTTAACGCATGACAGGGGCCTCGCCTCTTATCAAAGGATCCCCCCTGCAAACCGCTTCAACTTCTACTGTCGCACATTCCACGTTCAAAAGAAGTGTGAAAGCCCGACCACAAAACCATCGCACTTTACTCACAAATACGCAAAATGGTAGCAAAACAGACTCGCTTTCCAACGATATCAAGCATTTTGCCCCACCATACTAAACGCCGGTTCATCGGTTCCCAGCCCAGACAGACAAGTCACACAGCCCGCCCTCTTGTTTCGCATCGACCCCAAAAATAACCGCCCAATCCAATGGATTGAACGGCCCTTTTCCTTACACGAAAACAAAAGCATCTCGTGTAACAACGAACAAGCATCGTTTAATCAACCACGACCGCAGTTACATGAACGATCATCACCACCACCGACGCAGTCATCACACGAACAGAACTTTCCGCAGCAACAACACTTACCGTGAACAGAACTGCTAATGCATGTCTCTCGAGTTTCTTTACTCATCTTTCCGTCTCCATCAAGAAGTAATCTTTATTGTCTTAATCACTGAAAGGAATCACATAGCAACCCTATTTCAGCCAAACTCCCAAACACGCTTGCCTTCGGTTGTGACAGGGAACCGAAGTTTCCTTGACTTGGCCCACCTGCTTCTTAATGAGTGATTGAGACCTCAGATTGCACTGCAGATCAGCAGTTTGACCCTGATCCCAGCTGAAGACAGACGCGTTCGCGGAGCCTTCTCTCGGGCAGCTGCAAAGAACGCCCCCGCATCGATGTGCACTCCCGCCGGTAACAGAATCGCATAAAGCTGATCGTGTTTGGCTCGCGCCGCATGCACTGCGGTCGTCGCAATGTTGTGGAAGACAGCAGCATCGCCCCTTGCTGCAATTACTTCCGCGACACAAAGAAGCATTTGCCCACGTCGGACAACACAACGCAACAAGCCCTGCTGCAACGGTAATGAGACGATCAGCAACCATCACATGCCACTTTGTAAATTCGAGTACCTCTGCCGTGACCACGAAAGAAAACCCAGTACTTTCAATAATCGCGACACTCTTTTGTTACGTAGCACAGTCACCTATGGTTCGTGCAATCCCCGGTACGCAAGCAACAACCACCAGGGAATCACGCAAATCAACAGACCTGCCGACCAAACTCAATTCTTCTGAACTCGTCACGGAACTGCGTCAGGTTGGCAAGGGAGTTGTATACAAGACCCGCGATCTTCGTCTGAAACGCACCGTTGCTCTCAAAGTGATCCTCGCTGGCACCCACGCAGCAGACAGCGAACGCAAGCGGGTCCAGACGGAGGCTGAATCGGCTGCCCGGCTGAGACATCAGAACGTGGTCCACGTATATGAAATTGGGGAATCTGAAGGCCACCCTTTTCTTGCGCTGGAATACTGCTCCGGAGGCTCATTGGCTGATCGGTTGAAAGGAAAGCGCCCCTCGCCCCGCGAAGCCGCAGCGTTGGTCGCCTCTCTATCTGACGCCATGGAACACTCACTACTCGCTGGCGTTGTCCATCGTGACCTGAAGCCAGCGAATGTCCTATTCGATGCAGACGGCACGCCAAAAATTGCGGACTTTGGGTTGGCGAAAAAGCTTGATGAAGACGAGGGACACACTCGCACCGGTGCCATCATGGGCAGCCTCGGCTACATGTCCCCAGAGCAGGCAAGTGGTCAGAACGCAAATACAAATAGCCAAACAGATCTCTATGCAATGGGCGCTATCCTGTACAGTCTGCTCGCAGGCCATCCACCCTTCCAAGGATCCAATGCTATCGAGACGTTGAACCTTGTCATCGATGGAGAACCTATCCCGATCCGCCGCACCAATCCAAATTGCCCACGGGATCTCGAAACAATCTCACTGAAGTGCCTCAACAAATTACCAAGCGACCGATATCCCACTTCACGAGATTTTCACCATGACCTAACACGGCATATGAAGGGCGAGCCTATCCATGCCCGCCCTTCGACCACCTATGAGCAATTATTTTCATGGTGCCGACGTAATCCGCTACCCACCACCGTGGCGATTGCCAGTGTATTGATGCTTGCGCTTCTTTCCGCGAGTTTCGCTTGGATCGCGCACCGTAATCAATCTGTGATCCAGACGATCGAAACACGCGACATGAGAGTCGAGGAACTGAGAGGAAAGTTCCTTTACCTCCACGAAGTGCTAACCAACTCCTGTGCACTCGCCACATTAACCGACGGTCCAAAATGGGCGGAACGGTATCAACAATATGAACCCGAACTGATCGCATCCATCGACGAAGCCGTGGCACTCGTCCCAGACGCAAAGTCCGAGCTCGACAAAGTCAATGATGCAAATGGGCAACTGATTGAGTTGGAAGCCAATGCTTTTGCTCTCGTCAAGGAGGGCAGAACAACCGATGCATGGAGTCTTATCAGCAGCGACACTTATCAGTTGAAAAAACGAGATTACGAACACGGCCTACAAGTGTTTTCGCGGAAGCTGCGTGATCATTCTGAGGAAACGGTACGGGCTGCGCGTTCCGAAGCGTTCGCCTTCCTGATTACAGCAATCGTCTTTGCAGTCCTGGTGCTCATCTTCTTTGCCATCGGACTCTACAGCTTCTTCCGCATGATTCGAAAATCAGATCCTTCATTCAGTTGACATTCACCGGCTAGCCACCAATCGCTCAGTCGTAAGTTGACTCGTGATGGACACGCCCAAACATCGGCCCACTGCAGCAGTTTCTCGCCACCGTAATCCCCGCAGTTTATCGCAGCAGTCACCGCAGCAGTGCCCCTTTCACCAGACAGACTTCGCCTTCTGATCCAACCGGAAATAACACAATAAGGGGACCAAACCTCAACGTCAGTTGGCTTCTGGCAAACCCAACTAACTGGTTTGGCCAAAAAACAAAGCGTTTTCCAGCGACACGTCCCACCACACGACCTTCCACACGAATCACGCCCCCTGATAGCCGGTCTGTTCGCTAGCAAGGAATTGAACCATTTCATTTTGCTATTCAACAACACGCCCTATTTTCAGTTAAACTGCACGCGTTCATTCGGAGACCTGCTAAGTTTTCGCAACTTACCCGATCGAAAACTCGAAACCCAGTAACCATGCATGTCGGATTTCCGTTTAAACCCGATGCTCTGCACGCCAGTAATCGTAGCAACGGTATTTTTGTTGGCAGGCGGCAGTATGTTTGCTTGCGACCTCTCAGCCCAAGAGATTGAGTTCGCCACGAAAGATGGGCAGCACAAAATACGGGGAACCGTTGCCTCGTTTATCGGGTCGAATGGTGACGCGACGAAGCTTCCGCGGTCGATCACCCCCACTACGCAAGTCGTTATCAAACGACAGGACGGCACAACCACTTCTCCAATTGAAATATCGAAATTCTCCGATCGAACACAAGCCGCAATTACAAGATTCGTAATCCGCGCCCGACGAGGGTCGCCGGACGACAAACCTGAAACGGATAAGCCCTCTGCGTTCTTTTTAGATAATCGGCAACAACTCCTCGCCTTAGCGGACAACTATTCCGAGCTCGGCCCAATAGATCAGGTCGACCCCGATGCAAAAGAGCAGTACCTGAGCGACCTACGCGACTTCAGAAAAGAACTTGGCCCCAAGGCCAATTCCGACTGGGCAGTCCGCTTCACGCTCGCCTACCTCGCGGGAGAGTACGGTGCAGACAAGTACGGGGAAATGTACTTGCTGGCAAAAGACACCAAACAATTCTGGATCGCTTGGCAAACCGCCATCATCTTCTCGTTGAGGTATCGCGGGAAGATTAACGACTGCGTTAGGTTGATGGACCAACATCTGGCGGAACTTACTGCGTTTCGCAAACAGGAAGCAATCGGACCAAACCGTCAGAAACTCGAAAAAGCTGGACACGCTGCCCTATGGCTAAGAGAAGCAGCAAAACTCGTAGAAAGCTCCGGACTGGCGGATGACGTTCAACGAAAACGCCTGAAACAGATCCAAGTCAGCGCGACAGTCACAACACTCATTAAGACCAGTGAGATACCGGATGCCGTGTTGGAGGAAGTAGAAAATCGACGTCGTGCGAGTGAGGAAGAACGTCGAAAAGCTGAGGAAGAAGCAAATCGCATAAAGCAACTCGAACTGGATAAACGAATCAACGCGTGCCGCCAAATACTCGACCAGTTCATTCTCTCCTTCGAAGACAAATGGCAAACGGGCAGGAAAGAATTTGATCGCCAAGAAATCGTTACTCGCGACGCTCAAGGGTATTACAACGATGCAGTGACAAAGTGGCAGGCAGCGCATCGAAGGTACGTACATTGGAGCCG
>CAXGRW010000389.1:0-5439 GCA_964012125.1 uncultured Rhodopirellula sp. | reverse complement strand
CCCAACCTATCGCCTCGGATACACCATCAACTGCAGAAGCAAACGCTTCCAACGGGATGCCCGCAGGCATGTTTGGCACACCTGCCGAGGAAGCCCCAACCGAGTCTGACACGACGGGGACACTTGGCGGCATTCCGCTGGTTGTGCCTGCTCAGGAGACGACGGGTTCCACAGTCGGACGTAACACTCAACGCCGCCCAAAGCCGATCCTGGGCTTGATGATCTTTGGGACCTTTGCGGTTGGCATGCTGTCCATCATTGGAATTCTCATTTGGTTCATGGTGAATCGAGGCGAGCTCGCAATCACGCAGTCGGACGGCTCCCTCACCATCTCGACCACAGGCAAACAAGACAAAGCGAATAACGGAGCTAGTAAAAGACGTCCCCGAGGAAAGGCCACCGCTGAGCCTCTTGAACCAGATCCAGTGATGGGAACTTTAGGCCCCAGCAAAAAGAAAGCTGGAAAGAAGGGAGACATGACAGATCTGGAAAAAAAGATGCAGGACGATACTCTTGCAGAGACGCCTGATCCGACGCCCGAAACACCGATGGTTGACCCCAAGCCAAAACCCCCGGCAGTACCGAAAAAGCCTGCCATCACTGATGAGATGGTGGCCGAAGCCGACAAGCAGTTGGCTAACCTTGAGATGCTGATTAAGTCTGCAAAGTGGGACGAGATGAAACCTGCGGCCGAAAAAGCATCTGAGTTACCCATGAAGGACGAGCAAAAAGCACGTGCTGAGGCATTGTACGAGGTGGCCGATCTGGCTTCCTTCTACCAAGGCGGAATCAAAAAGGCTGTAGCAGACATCGCCGTCGGCAATGACTTCGAAGTCGCAAAAGACTTCCGCGTGATCGTTGTCGAAAAAGGAGATGACTTTATCGCCATCCAATTCAACGCTCGAAAAAAGACTTACAAGTTTGACGAGCTTCCATTCTCGTTGGCCCACAAGCTAGCATCTTTCACCATCCCAGCGTCTCCCACTCAAACAGCTGCCAAATCCATTTATCAGTCAATCAGTCCAAAAGCGAACGAAGAAAGTCGCAAAGAAGCACTTCAATGGCTCAGTGAGCTGAGTGATGTCAGGGGAGCAGATCCACAACGAATTTCTGAGACCCTGAAGCAGATGTTCTAAAGATGCATAGCAATCCTGCTGTTCATCACCTAGGCTTGGCGGGAACAATTATCTTCCTCTGGTCGAGCTAACCAGGCGCCGCGATGCCCTCGCTACAGCATTCCATCGAAACGCTTCAGAAACTTGTGGGGCATCCATCTGTCAGCTCCACTAGCAACACTGCTGTCTCCGAAACGGCCAGTGAAGCCCTTGCCGACTTGGGATTTGATGTTGAAAAAACAACCTACGTTGATCCCCAAGGCGTAAGCAAAACGAATTTAGTTGCCCGGCGAGCACCCGTTGCATCAGGTTCGTCTGAGGCGGGTGGCTTGGCGTACTTTTGTCACACTGATGTTGTCCCTGCAGAGGACTGGACTGGTCCAGGTGGAGACCCATTCCAAGGCGTCATTCACGAAGATCGCATTTATGGTCGCGGATCGTGTGACATGAAAGGTTCACTGGTAGCGATGCTTTCAGCAGCCGCCAGAGTACCAGCAGAACAACAGCAAGCGCCGTTGTGGATCGTCTGTACTGCGGATGAAGAAGTCGGTTTTCTGGGTGCAAAAGATTTAGTAAAGAACTCGGCGGAGTATCGCAACATTGTGCGGTCGCAACCGGTTGCGATCATTGGTGAACCAACCAGATTGTCAGTTGTGCATGCACACAAGGGGATTGTTGGCATGCGGATCACCAGTCATGGAAGAGCTGCCCACAGCAGCACCACTGACGGCATCAACGCCAATGAAGCCATGGTGCCGCTCTTGCAGCAGCTACTCGAAATTCGGCAGCAGACAGAGCAATCCGAACAGTACCATGACCGACGCTTCGACCCGCCTGTGCTGTCGTGGAATTTTGGGATCAGTGATGGCTGCAAGGCAGTCAACGTTACACCAGCGAAGTCGGTGGCTTGGGTCTCGCTGCGTCCCATGCCAGAGATCGATGGCAGAGACCTGATGGCAAGGGTCGAGGAAAAGGCAAAAGAACTGGGACTTCAGTATCAGGTATGCGAAGGAGGATCCCCATTGTGGATCGATCCTGGTAATTCCTACATCGGTGATTTCTGTGCGTTGGCCGGCGGCCGTCCCAAGACCGTCTGTTACGGAACTGACGGAGGCGAGTTTAACGAACTCAAGCATCGTGCCGTCTGCGGCCCGGGTGATATTGCGCAGGCACACACCTCTGATGAATGGCTTGAGGTCGAGCAACTTTCCAAGGGCATCGACCTGTACGAGAAAGCCATTCAGTTCTGGTGCGGCGACGCTTCCAAAAACTCGCAATCAATCGGATAGAATTCGTCTACTCAGAACGCTCCCCATCGTCTGGTCTTTTCATTCCAAGCTGCCCCATTTTGCGGTAAAGATTGGACCGATGCAGACCCAAGTATGCGGCGGCATCTGTCATGTTTCCTGAACAGGTTTCGACCGCACGTTCAATGTGTTCGACTTGAAACTGCCTTGTTGCATCATTCAACGTTCCGGCAATGGGCAAATGGCCTTGTCCGACATTCCGCAGGGCAGTGGTCAACATCAGATCATCTTTTTCAATTGCTTGATCACCGCACAAATAAGCAACACGTTCAATGGTGTTTCTTAGTTCCCGGATATTACCGGGCCACGAATGTGATTGCAGAGCTTCCCGAGCGCTGCTTTGGAATACGGGCACGGAGCGACCAATTTGATAACAGAATTGCTCTAAAAAATGATTGGCTAACAATAGAATGTCATCTCCACGTTGCGATAACGGCGGAAGCGACAAATTGACAACATTGAGACGAAAGTAAAGGTCTTCTCTAAACCGCTTCTCAACAATCATTTCTTCGAGTGGCTGATTGGTTGCGGCAATGACTCGAACATCGACCGGTATTGTTTGTGACCCCCCAACACGCACCACAACCTTTTCTTCGAGAACCCGAAGCAATTTAGCTTGCCCTCCAGGACTCATGTCACCAACCTCATCGAGGAACAAGGTTCCACTGCTAGCCAATTCAAATTTACCTTGCCGTGTTTGATTGGCGTCAGTGAAAGCTCCCTTCTCATGGCCAAACAGCTCACTCTCCAATAATGATTCAACAAGAGCCGCACAATTAACAGCAATGAAGGGCGCGTTCCGTCTCTCACTTTCAAAGTGAATATGCCGAGCTAGCACCTCTTTGCCCGTACCATTCTTCCCTAACACCAGAACAGATAAATCAGTCTTCGCGACTTTCGACGAGGTCTTACGAATCTTGATAATGCTGGGATGCTGTCCAATCAGAGGACTGGCTGATGCAGCATCCTCGACGAGACGATCACAAGTTTCCGCAAGCTTCTTGCGTGTCTTAAGCGATTGGATCGCGACCGCAGCATGTGTTGCAAGATCACTCAAAACCGTTGCATCGTATGCCTCAAATCCGCCTCCGTTATGATTGATTGCCTCAAACACGCCAATCAAATCATTGCGTTGTCCTTGCATTGGAACTGCAACAAGTGATCGCGTTTCAAATTCGAGCGACTGATCAACTTTTCGATTGACTCGCGACTCATCATCACTTCCACCATTCCAGATTTTTGGCTCCTGCGAACCCAGCACTTCGCCAACGACCCCAGCATTGTCGTCCACTTCCAAAGCTCCCTCAGCGACCCCTAGCGCGGGGCGGCCGATCAATTTTTTGCGTCGTTTGTCCCATAGAAATATACTCGCCCGTTCGCAATCCAATAATTCGGTAGCGGTGTCTGCGATCCCATGTAGCAGCGCTATGTCATCATCGAACCTTTGCCACTGAGCTGAGGCATCCATGACAGCTTGTAATTGGCTGATGCGTCGGATTCGGAGCTGGCGACGATCGATAGTTTGAAATGCAGCAGTGAGCAAATCGGTGATCCGATTCATGCGTTGAATGAACTGCCCCAAGTCTGATTTTGTCTTTTCCTCAGCACGAATCAAGAAGGCGGCAACCCAACGAGCGCCATTTGGCAATCCTGCGGTTTCCGCGTCATCGCCGTGGCCTGTGGTAATCATTGGAGCCACGATCCACCCCTCGGCAGACTGGATTTTGCCAAGATCGAGCGTTTCTCCGATTAATAATTCCGGAACTTCTTCCTGATCACCAATCCAAATTTCACGACTCCATTGGCCGGAAACCTGATTCACGATGCCACCTGTGGCTCCCCCCAACAGTTCCATCACAGCAGGAAACATCGATTCGAGAAATTCTGAGCGTGAAATATCCCTTTTCAGAGCATTTACGACCTCGGCGACGAGACGAATCTCTGCGTTTTGTGATGTTTGGGGCTGGGTGCGGTCTTTCAACGGATCAATCAGACAGGAAAATGGGGAATTCGGAGACGGAGAGAGCCCTTGGATTAACCAAGGACTTCATTTTGTCATGTTTTAGGGAAATAGACGACTGCAAGGGATAGGCGGTATCCTGTGCGCTGGATCTCCCGTCACCCACGAATATATGACGGTAAATTTCGCCAAGCAGGAATCGTTCGATATGCAGTTCAACGGAAAAAAAGGCCTTATCCTAGGTGTGGCTAATGATCATTCGATCGCCTGGGCCATCGCAAAACAAATCATGGAAGCTGGCGGAGAATGCGGATTCACGCACCTCCCGGACCGAGAAGATGACGAACGACAGCGGAATCGTCGGCGGGTCTCCCAACTGACGGACAAATACGAAAACGCAAAATTCCTTGTCCCCATGGATGCCCAAAAGGACGAAGACATTCAGCGGGTATTTGACCATACCGCCGAGCAGTTCGGGAAAATCGACTTTTTACTCCACTCAATTGCCTTTGCTGACAGGAATGACTTGTCGCGAGAGACGGTCTACACCAGTCGCGATGGTTTCAAATTGGCAATGGACGTGAGTGTCTACACCCTGATCGCCTGCACAGCCGCAGCAAAGCCGATCATGAATCCTGGCGGCGCGGTCGCCACGATGACCTACTTTGGTGGTGAAAAGTGCGTTCCCGGCTACAACGTGATGGGAATCTGCAAAGCCGCTCTGGAAGCAACTGTACGCTATCTGGCCTATGATATGGGTCCGCAAGGTGTTCGGGTCAACGCGCTTTCCGCAGGCCCCATCCGTACTCTGGCAGGGCGAGCAGCGGGTGTCGAAGAAATGCTGACGTTGTATGAACACATGGCACCATTGGGTAGAAATGTGAGCCATGACGAGGTCGGGCGCACAGGCGCCTTCTTGCTCGGTGACAATAGTGAAGGCATCTCAGGCGAAATCCTGCATGTCGATGGTGGATACCACGCCATGGGTAGCCCAGGTCGCTTGTTGGACAAGATGCAAAGCAAGTAAAAACAGCTTGCTTCGAGCAATCACGGTTGA
>CAXGRW010000388.1:0-5439 GCA_964012125.1 uncultured Rhodopirellula sp. | reverse complement strand
GGTCACAACGATGGACTGATCGAGATTTTTCAGCGTCCGGGAACCGCACCGGACACACAGCGAGGCTATCTCCGGTTTCTGCAGCAAATGTGTGAGTTGGCTGCTGAGTGGTTGCGCAGCCAAAAGTTGCGAACCTTAGGTGATCGCCAGACCTTGTGGCAGCAGGCGGATTCGTTCGCACGTGCAACCCACGAGTCGCTTGATTTGAAGGAAACGGCCTACATTGTTGCCAACGAAGGGCGGCGTTTGATTGGTTGCGACCGAGTGAGTGTTGCAATTAAGAAGGGTCGGCATTGCAAAGTTCAGGCAATCAGTGGCCAAGACACGATCGAGAATCGATCGAACATCGTGACCGCTTTGAACAATCTGGCAACGCGGGTTGTCGCTGCGGGCGAGCCTTTGTGGCACGATGGAGCGACGGAGGATTTGCCGCCTCAGATTGAGGAAGCGTTGGAAGATTACGTAGACCAGTCTTATGGCCGAAACATTGCCGTGTTGCCTCTCCGCGAGCCTGAGCGACGCTTAGGTGTCGACAACGATTCAGGAGCCGCGGGAGAGATTGACCGCGACAACGCTCATCGAGGCGAAGTGATTGGTGCCTTGATTGTTGAGCAAATTGAAAGTGACATCCCGGAGGATGTATTCCGTGCACGTTGTGATCTGGTTTATGAACACGGCACTCGGGCCATCGCCAATTCAAGAGCACATTCGAATCTATTTCTGATGCCTTTGTGGAGAGCTTTGGGTCGGGCAACCTGGGTTCTTCGGGCCAGAACACTTCCAAAAACCATCGGGGTCGTGGGGTTACTGCTGGCTGTGGTTCTTGGTCTGACTTTCATCAAAAAAGATTTTAACTTGGAAGCAGAGGGGACGTTGGTTCCGTCCGAGAAACGAGAAATTTTTGCACCAATTGACGGTGAAGTCATCGCAGTCAATTTCGATCATGACGATCCCGTGAAGCAGAATGATGTTCTGATTGAATTGCGTAACCGGGACATTGAAATCCAAATCGCCGACATCGAGGGGCAAATTCAAACCAATCTGGCAGAGCAGGCCAAGGTACAGGGACAGTTGAGTCGTCGTCAGCTTTTGAAGCCGTCTGAATTGCGATCCCTACAGGCCGAGAAAAATGAATTGCAAGCCAAAGATATGGTTCTTCAACGAAAGCTGCAGTTGCAGAAAGATCGTAAAGCGGAACTAATGATTCGATCGCCCATTCAGGGCACGGTTGTATCTTGGGATGTCGAGAAAAATCTACGGCTGCGACCGATCATGACGGGGCAGGTATTGATGGAAGTAGCCGACCTCGAGCAAAACTTGGTGCTCGAGGTAGAGCTGCCAGAGAAGCGAGAAGGACATCTCGACGAGTACATTGCCCAGCAGGGGTTGAGTGATACCGATCAGTTATCCGTGACCTATATCCTCGCAACTGATCCTGATGAACCAATGGATGCGTCGTTGCTGATCGACAGCATTTCAAAGCGTGCTGACGCAAATGAAGAGCACGGTGCTGTGATCAAAATGCGGGCTAATCCAGATCAGGCGACGCTTCGGGGGCTGCAGCCTCGTCCCGGCGCCAAAGTGATCGCGAAGATCTACTGCGGTCGCCGTAGTAGTGGTTTTGTCTTCTTTCACGAAATCTACGAGTGGTGCCATAAGTTCTTCTTTTAGAACGAAACCACTTCTGCCATCCAATATCTATCTTTTCCGGAGTTTTCAAGATGCGGTTTACATCAACCATTTTGTATCTTGCTATCGCTTTATCGAGTCCCGTATTTGCACAGCAGGCGGCGGTTCCCAAGCAGACACATGTCGTTGAGAACTGCGTGGTGCAGTACATCAACAAGGTTGATGTTCCCGCGAGGGCAGAGGGTACGCTGACTGTCTTGAAAGTCGATGAGGGGCTTACCGTTGCTAAAGATGAGGTGCTTGCAGTGATCGATGACACTGCGGCCAAAATCAACTTGGCCTTAAAACAGGCTGAGGAAAAAGAAGCAATTCTCAATGCGACCAATGAAGTAAATCTGAATGATGCCAAAAACAGCGAAGAACTCGCTAAGGCTGAAGCCGAAGCTTATGAAGAACTGCGGCGAGAAAGGGCCATCCCGTACTGGGAGCTTGAAAAGAAAAAACTGGAAGCTGAGCGGGCTTTGCTCCGAATTGATTTAGCTGAAATGCAAAAGAGCATCGCGGAGGTGCAGGCATTTGGTAAAAGACAGGAGCTTGCATTGGCGGAGTATGAATTGAAGCGACGGCAAGTCCTTGCTCCATGGGATGGGTTCATTGAATCCAGACGGGCACAACTTGGGGAATGGGTGCAGCCAGGAACGCCGATCCTGACATTGATCCAAATGAACAAATTGCGTGTTGAAGGTGATATAGACGCATTGGTATCCCGCAAGATTGTCAAAGGTACCAAAGTCGAAGTGCGAGTTTTTGACAAAGACGAAAGCTCAAGCTCTGAGCAGAAGCCCATTGAAGGAACGCTGGGATACGTCAGCATGGAAATCGACTTGAACGGCCGACACCGAGTGTGGGTAGAAATCGATAACGTCAAGGACGAGGGGGTTTGGCGTTACAAGCCCGGAATGACCGCAGATATTACGATCCCCTGATCCATTGTCCTGATCCATTGTGTGGACCACTCGCTTCATTTTATGCTCTTTTGAAATCACTCCTTTGTCTCGGTCTACCTCGTAAAGATTGTTTGCATAGCGTTCCATGACCACCTTAGCCGAATCCCTCGTCAGCAGCTCATCAAGGCCGCTGACGGTACGCACTCGCCCCGATCTGACGTCCAATCGTCAGTTCTATCAGGGTACTGCTTACTGGGTGGTGAAAGAGCCGGTGGGATTGCAGTATTTTCGCTTTCATGAAGAAGAGTATTTCATCCTGAATATGCTTGATGGTCATGTCAGCCTTCAGCAAATCAAAGATGGTTTTGAGAGGCGCTTCGCACCTCAGAAAATCACCTTCGGTGATCTCCAACAGTTCATCGGAATGTTGCACCGAAGTGGACTTGTGATCAGTAATTCACCCGGGCAGGGAAAGGCTCTGCGGGAGCGTGGTCGCAAGAAAAAGAACAAAGAGACTATGGGCAAGTTTGCCAATGTCTTTGCACTTCGGTACCGGGGTTTCGATCCTGAGAAGATCTTGAATGCCATTCTGCCTTGGTTTGGGTGGATCTTCACGGTACCGGCACTCATTTTCTTTGCATTGTTTCTTGGTTCAGCAGCGCTGTTGCTCGCTACCCAATACGAAACTGTTTACGCCAAATTGCCGACTTTTCAGCAGTTCTTCGCAGCCGATCGTTGGCTGATCCTGGCTTGCACCATGGCAATCGTGAAAGTGTTGCATGAGTTTGGTCATGGATTGAGCTGCAAGAAGTTTGGTGGTGAGTGCCATGAAATTGGTTTCATGCTACTGGTGTTTACACCCTGCCTTTACTGCAATGTGTCCGATTCGTGGATGCTTCCAAATAAATGGAAGCGGGTCTGGATTGGTGCGGCAGGAATCTATGTCGAGATGATTCTGGCATCGATTGCGACGTATGTCTGGTGGTTCACCGAACCGGGGACGACGATCAATGATCTGTGTCTGAACATGATGTTTTTAAATGTCGTCAGCACAGTTTTGGTGAATGGAAATCCGCTGCTGCGTTTTGACGGCTATTACATCCTGATGGACGCCTTGGAAATTCCCAATTTGCGTCAAAAGAGTACTGAGGTATTGAAACGTTGGTTTCAGGAAACATGCCTCGGACTGGAACTGCAGGACGATCCTTTTCAGCCGACACGCGGCCGATTCATGTTTGGATTGTTCACGGTTGCCAGTGTCATTTACCGTTGGGTTGTTGTCTTTTCAATCTGTTGGTTTGTGATCAAGGTGCTTGAACCCTACGGCCTTCAAGCGATCGGACGGATGGTTGCGGTCATTGGCTTTGCAGGGTTAGTGGGTCAGCCTTTTATCCAAACGTGGAAATTTTGTCGAACTCCTGGGAGATTGTCCAAAGTGAAACGCACTCCCCTATTAATCACATTGGGAATTGCCACCAGTGTTGTGATCGGTGTTTGCTACATACCGTTGCCACATCACATTGATTGTGCATTCGAAATCCGTCCCAGCAAAGTCGGAACGGTTTATGCCGGCACGTCTGGCCGAATTGAGTGGGCCATTGAGCCTCGCACGTCCGTGCAAGAAGGGCAGCAGATCGCAAGGTTGATCAATCCTGAACTTGAAATTCGGTTGGCAGATCTCGAGGGACGTGAAGTGGTTGCCAATGCCCAGTTGAAGACGATTCAACTGCGAAGTCGTGAGGACGTTTATCTCAAGGCGTCGATTGATACTCAGGAAGAACTGATTAAGTCGATTCAATCGATGATTGCTGAGACCCAAAAAGAAGTCGAGCGTTTGACTGTGGTTGCCAAGCGATCTGGCGTTGTTATTTCGCCACCCACTCGTGAGCCCCAGAAAGAGAACGATGGAAGGTTGCCTGGTTGGACAGGATCTCCATTGGATCGAGAGAACATCGGGGCGCTTTTGACGCCGGGTGATGTGATTTGTGAAATTGGGAATGATCAGGATTTCGAGGCTGTTCTGATTATCGATCAGGGTGATGTTCAATTGGTGCGCGAGGGTCAAGAAGTCGAAATGAAACTGGACTCGCGACGACTTGATACCTTTGAAGGAGTCATTGACGAAAAATCAAATGAACCACTCGATGCGGCCTCGCTCGGAATGTCCAGCCAAACTGGTGGTGATTTGCAGACAGAGATTGATCCGACAACAGGCATGATCATGCCAAGAAGTGTCTCGTATCAGGCACGTGTGCCGCTGGTTATCGACGGTACACCGCTCAGAGCGGGTTACCGGGGATCGGCAAAAATTCATGTTGCTCCGATGTCACTGGGGAGCAGGCTCTGGCGCGTGATCGCAAAAACATTCAATTTTGAACTCTAGGAAGCAAAGCCGTGTATGTCATGGTCCATCAGATGACGAAGTCGTTCGAGGTAATTGCAGAACAGAATTAGTATCAACCGAAAAAGATCGTCTTAGTTTGTGATTGTGTAGCTGTTTTGAGTTTGCTCTGATCACAAACGGGTGTGTTGGCGGGCAACACCACAAGATGATCAAAACGCCCACTATGGCTTCACTTGCTGAAGTCACTTTTTCATTTTTGTTGGCGGTCACAGATTTCATGCAGTGATTGTCATACCACCAACTCCAAACCTTTCGGAGAATTCAACGATGGCAGATGAGACCAACCAAGAAGATGCGGCAAAGCCTGACGCAGCAGCAGCTGCTGCACAGTCACAACAGCCAGTACAGGTTCAAGTAGTCGACGACAATGCTGCAGCAACCTATGCCAACTTTTGTCGCGTGACGGGTTCACCAGAGGAATTGATTGTAGACTTTGGTTTGAATCCGCAGCCGATCGGC
>CAXGRW010000387.1:0-5440 GCA_964012125.1 uncultured Rhodopirellula sp. | reverse complement strand
GGGTCGAAAGAGACCGGTTCGGCATGAGTACCAGCACGGTTGACCTGAGCTGAAGTCGTGCTCGCTGGTCAAAGCGATTGATACTTCAAACGAGTTTCGGCAAGGTTAACAAGACGGTGATGTACTTGGGTATTATTGTGTTAGTAAGCTCGGCCGCTTACGCTTCGCGGGACACGAAATCAACAGGTGATGCAGGAAGACAATGATGGCAAAGAGAACGAATATTGACCGGCGTGCATTTGTTTGCGGCGCGGGTGGCGTGGCTCCAAGTCTGCCGTTGCCCGAATGCATGGCGAAGGACGTTCCAACACGCTTTCCTACAATCAATTCGGTCGCGGCGTTCCTTCCATGAACAACGTACGTGGACTGGATGACGCGATGTTCAATTCCGATCCTGCTTTGCAGAAAAAGCAGCAGCAGCGATTGAGCAAAGATCAACGCCGACTCGATCGCGTTCTGCAGTCATACCGCGAGATTAAACGCCAGCTTGGAAACGACGACTCGCGGAAACTGGAACACTACATGCAGGGTTTGCGCGATGTGGAAAAAGAGATCGAACGCATGGAGCGATGGGTGGCAGCACCCAAGCCACAAGTGCCCGCGGATGGGCTGGCGTTCAACGCCTCCGTGAAGGATCCGGCGGCTTTCATTCGAACGATTTACAACCTTATCTATCTGGCGTTCGAGACAGATTCAACCCGTTATGAGTCTTACATGCTGCAAAGCGTGAACAGTAGCAAGTGGGACGAAATTCCCATCGCTCTCGGTCTGGGGGGAACACACCACCTCTTGGCTCACAACGCAGTACAAGGTGGGGTGCATGTGAAAAAAATCGGCAAGTACGACAATTTCCGGGCAGACCTGCTGGCTGAGTTCATCACGAAACTGGCGGACCCCCCTAAGGGCGAAGGCAATATGCTCGATAACACGGTTGTGCTGTACGACAGCAGTAACAGCCAGACGCACGTCAACACCGATTATCCATTGTTGCTGGTGGGAGGTGAAAAACTTGGTCTCAAACAGGGTGCGTTGCATGACTTTGGTCAAAAGGCACCGCCGCTGTCGAACTTCTACCTGACGCTGTTGAACGCATTGAAGGTTCCCGCCACGCAAGTCTCTGGCAGCAGCCGAAGCATTTCGGAAATCATGGCTTGATCCGTCAGTTGATAAGAATTCTCCAGCTATAAAGACAGGCAGATGAAACTACAAAATTCCGTTGCTCTTGTTATTTTTGCGGCATTGTTCAGTCAGGACGCGGCGGCCGAATCAAAAAATGCGACCCGACCCAACGTCGTTATCATGATGGTCGATGACATGGGCTTCGCCGGGCCGTCGATCGCGCCGTATGGCAACCCTCATTACAAGACGCCGGGCATGGATCGGCTGGCCAGTGAGGGGATGCTATTTACTGACTTCCATGCGAGTGGTGCAATCTGTTCGGCCACGCGTGCCGGGTTGGTGACAGGGCGTTATCAGCAACGCGCCGGGATCGAGGCGGTGATTCATCCGCACGACACACATCCAGAACATGGCAAAGGACTGCATGTAAGCGAGTTAACGTTCGCGGAACTGTTCAGGGATGCCGGCTACTCGACAGGGATTGTCGGCAAGTGGCATCTTGGCTACGCGGCAGAGACACCGGCCTACCATCCAATGAACCACGGGTTTGATTATTTCAAGGGCTACGTCAGTGGCAACATCGACTACATCAATCACTGGGGCGACCATCTGAAGCACGACTGGTGGCATGGTCGCAGTGAGACAAAGGAAACGGGCTACACGACGCACCTGATCAACAAGTATGCACTGGAGTTCATCGAACAGAACAAGGAAAAGTCATTCTGTCTTTATGTCGCGCATGAATCGCCGCATGCCCCCGTGCAGGGCCCGGATGATCCCATTCAACGCGGCCCCGGTGCGAAGAAACGAACGACTCCGCAAGCCGAGGCAATGAAGCAGATGATCCTTGAGATGGACAAGGGTGTGGAACAAGTTCGTGCCAAGCTCATCGAACTGGGACTTGAAAAGAACACTCTGTTTCTCTTCTTTTCAGACAATGGGGATGCACCGAATACGGCCACCGGCAGCCCACGATTTCGTGGGCACAAGGGTTCGGTCTATGAGGGAGGCACCCGTGTGCCAGCCGTCGCTTGGTGGCCGGGCAGGATCGAGCCCGGGACGCAATCCAATGATTTGAGTATCACACTTGATGTGATGCCCACCATCCTGTCTGTCGCTGGCATTGATCCACCGACCGAACGCCCGCTCGACGGAATTGATCTGTCACCCGTGCTTTTTGAGCAGAAAGCCTTGCCAGTTCGACCACTTTTCTGGGCGGACCTGTCGAACAATGGTTCACGATCCGAAGCGGTACGTGAGGGTCCGTGGAAACTGGTCGTGCAACATCCCAAAGCCAAGCCAGGGACGTTCGAGAACGAAGCGATTGAATTATTTAACCTGGCAAACGATGAGGGTGAAAAGACCAACCTGGCTGACCAGCAAGGCGAACTTGCCGCCACCATGCTCAAGCAACTCAAGGCATGGTACGCCGACACGCAACAAACCGCGTCGCCACAACCGGGCGGTTGGCTCCTCAAACCACTCAATGAGCTGTTTGCAGCGTCTATCTATGAATCGCCGGATGTTGATATCGCTGTGCCCAATGGCATTTATACTTTGCAACTCCTTCTCTATGAAGGTTGGCGGCCGCGGTCTGCAGATATCGTGATCGAGGGGAATACGGTGAAAACAGCCTACGACATGTTCAAAGAGCAAGGACGCAGCTTTGATCACGGAAGCGTTCTTCACCATACATTCGCTCTCACCGATGGCAATATCGACATTCAAATCAAGGGTTCCCTCCATCTTGGTGGCTTGATTTTATCAAAAGGGAAAGCAGGTTCACCGGATCGGGTGGTGATCGTGACCAGCAACGCGACTCTCGATCTCAAAGATGTCATCAAGGCAATCAATTTCGGTGACACGAACGATTTAAGCATTGGCAACGTTACCTTTGCCGCTGCTGCGGTCAACACGACCGTCGATGACGTGAGCAATACAGCTGGCGGTGATGTTTACAGCGGCGAGTATGGACAGAAACTTCCCCAAATGCATAAAGAGCATCCTGCAGTCAAGAAGTCCGTGTTTTTCAATGGCAAGGACCTTACCGGTTGGTCCGCTTCCGGGCTGAATTTCTGGTCAGTCAAGGACAACGCTATCGTTGGCGACTCGGAAGCGAACGTACCGAGGAACGAGTTCATCTGGTCCGACGTTGAAGTAAAGGATTTTTACCTTGCCGTGGACGTCAAACTGACACCGGGCAACCGAAACGCAGGCATTCAGTTTCGCTCGAAACCAGTAGATGCTCACGGGCAGGCCATGGGTTATCAGGCGGACGTCGGTGACGACCAGACGATCGGCAATGTATGGGGCAATCTGTATCATGAACACGGCCGTGGTAAACTGGACTGGAATGATCACGCCGTTAATGTTGTTAAGAAAGGCGGCTGGAACCGGTACGAAATTCTGGCCGTAGGTCACCGTATCTGGACGGCGATCAATGGCAAACTCTGTGTTGCAATTGAAGATCCAGCCGGCGAGTTGTCCGGCAGAATTGCGTTCCAGATCCACAGTGGACCACCACAGACAGTGCATTACCGCAACCCAACGCTGACACATGATCCAAAGATTGCTCTTGAGAAACAGACCAGGGAGCAATTGCTTGCTGCTTTGCCAAACGTTGCTGCTTTCCCAAACGTTGCCGCTTTGCCAAATATAGTAGAGGCTCACAAACCCGTTTCAACAAAACCAATCACAAATCCCTTGCCTTACTGGACGAGGTTGATTGTGGGAGCTGACCCAGGTTCCCAAGGCGAGATTTGGGCCAAACCAGAATTTGACCATGGTAGATGGAAAACGATGAGCGTGCCGGGACATTTTGACAGCGCCGAGTTGCCCGGTTTCGATGGTGTCGTCTGGTTCCGTAAGACGGTCGAACTATCGCAGGAACAGGCCGCCTCCGCAGCAATCGTCCACCTTGGTCAAATCGATGATATGGACGTTACCTGGGTGAATGGCACGCGGGTTGGCGGCTATGAAGTTCTTGGCCATCATTACACGCTACGTGAATATCCGGTGCAGGGGGGCGTACTGAAGCCTGGCAAAAACGTCATTGCCGTTCGCGTCATGGACCACGGTTCCCCCGGAGGTATCGCCGGTACACCGGAGCAACTGTTTTTGCAGCTGGGCGATGAACGGATTTCTCTTGCCAATCGTTGGCATTTTGCATCAGGTGCGAATCTGGCCATGCTCAACAAGTACAGTCAGGTTCCGGCATTGGTTCGGCCGCTGACTCGTCCCACGAATCCCGTGCCGGCATTCGCTGATGGGTTCGCCATAGAGTCCGATCAAACGATCGCCGTCGTCGGCGGCACGAATGCTTTGGAAAGCGGTCGAATCGGTTATCTCGAGACACTGCTTACCGCCGCTTATCCAAAACATCAGATACGATTTCGCAACATTGCCTGGCAGGCAGACACCGTTTACCAGCAGCAACGCCCTCGCAATTTTTATGCGTCAAAAAAACCAGATTATGGCGAACGCGACGACCGCGCAAAGATAGATGCAGACATTGTTTTCTTTTGGATGGGGCAAGCTGAATCACTTGACGGTCCCCAGCGGATCGAGGAATTCACCGCTACCTACTCACAATACCTCGACAAGGTCGCCGACTATACGCAACGTATAGTACTGGTCACGCCAGTCCCGTTCAGCAACCCGTTGGACCTTGATATCGACATTGAAAAACGAAACAAGTCGCTCGCCACCTACGTGGCTGTTATCCGGAGAATTGGTCAAAACAGAAACCTGCCGGTCGTGGACCTGTTTGCTGCCCTTCGATTGGTAGATGCTTCGATACCACATTCCCGTAACGGACTGCATCTTTCCGCCGCCGGGCATTGGCTTGCGGCTCAGGCGTTTGCGTCCCAGCTTGGATTTTCGGAAAAAGTCGCTCATATCAAGAAGCATCAGTCCAGTGAGGTGCTTCTGCCGAAGGCTGCTGAAGAGCGATGGCAGGCAATCAAGCAGAAGAACGATCTTTGGTTCCGCTATTGGCGTCCAACCAACTGGGCGTTTCTGTACGGCAACCGCCAGACGCAACCCAGCAGTCGCGACCACAAGAACCCAGCTCGCCGCTGGTTTCCCGAAGAAATGATGGAGTTACTGACGCACCTGAACGAGGCGGAACAGCGAATTCATGAGGCAGCGAAAGCAACCTGGGAAACCGAAGAATGAATGGTGAACGAAAACAGCACAGGTTCGGAGGTGTTTCGATGAAGTCTATCCTGCTCATCACTGCCATTCTGCTGACACTCTTTGCTACCCGATCGCAATCGCGAGCTGACGAGCTTGCTCAGCAGGCGCAACGCGTACTGGCGCA
>CAXGRW010000386.1:0-5440 GCA_964012125.1 uncultured Rhodopirellula sp. | reverse complement strand
CAGATTGAAAGATCGGTCAGCGATGCGGATTGTGGACAAGCTGAAGAAGGAACGCTGTAGAAACAGGTTTCGATTCGGATAGAAAAGGCTGTGTTCTGGTCGCCAGCGATGCATCCGACCAGCAGAAAAGTTTGTTGATGTCAGTTTGTTTGATCAAAGTGACTGAAATCATTTGGAGGATCCGGCAAGTTGCGTGGTGTTAGCAATTTGGCGTTGATCAGATCATCCGGTTCTATGGAAGATTCGATCTCGCGACGGAGTAGATCGTCAGTCGCCAATTCGGCTCGCATCAGCATCGAATCCAAGTCAAGGATTCCCAGCAGATACCCGTCAGAATCCACCACAGGAATTTGCCGTGTCAGTCGGTTGCCACGCTGGATCGCGGTTTCAAGTGGTTCATCGATCCGCGCTGGACCCAAGTAGTTTTTGCGATCAACCAATTCGCTGGCTGGGGTAAGTCCATCCTGCTTGGTTGTGATTGCAAGTTTAATATCTCGAAGATGAAGCATGCCGACGACTACGCCGTGATCGCTGACGACGGGTAGGGCCTGCATCGGATGAGATTGCCAAAGGCGAAAAATCTGGGTCAGAGGTGTGTCCATTGGGATGCTGGCATTGGTGGGTACCATGGCCTGTCGAACGGTCAACCCGCGTACCGACTCCATGGTGTCAACCTGTTTTGCTTCCGCCAATCCAGCGTATCCAATGAAGATTGCAATCATGACTGGAATCCATAGGATTGGAGTGGAGTTCAATGCGAAAAAGGCCATCGCCGCAGCACAAAGAAGGCCCACCCGCGATGCAATCCACGTGGCCCGGCGGTAACTCAGGAACATCGCCAGGAGGCTACGGAACACACGCCCACCATCCATCGGAAATGCTGGAAGCATGTTGAACAGGACGAGCATCGAATTGACGCCGACCAACATCATTGCGTAACCCGTAAAGGATGGACGCATCAAGACAGCTTCCATCGTTTGGATAGTTTGTTCATCCATGCCCTGCCCCGAGATTGCTGAGGTTAAGGCACCTTTGAAAGCGTAGAGAAGTGCTTCATTGGAAAAAGCGATGAACCCACCCAGAAGCAATGTGACAATCACCACGTTCACTGCGGGGCCAGCGACCGCCACGACGAGTTCCTGCCACGGAATTCGGGGCATGGATTTGAGTCGGGCAACCCCACCAATGGGCAGCAACGTGATGTCCACCGCTCCGATGCCGAACCTTCTGGCTGCTAAAACATGCCCGTATTCATGCAAAGTGACGCAAAAATAGACACCAAGTAGTTGTGCGACGGAATACAGGACGCCCACCATTCCATCACCAGATGCACTCAGGGCGATGTAGGCGATCATGAGCCCGAAGGACCAATGAATGTAGAGTCCGATCCCGAGGAACGTGCCAAGTTTTAGTCTTCGATTCAACACACTTTCCGATAAAACGCGTCTCCGTCACAATGCGGCCTTACGATTCGGAACCGTGAAGGGACGCTAGTCGCTACTATCGTAGCGGAAACATCCGATGAGACGAGATGCGGTCGTTCACCATCCTTACCTACTTTCACGAAGAGTGTGCCAGTAATGTTACGTCACAAGCTGATTCATCCACAAATCAACGCCATTTTGGCTGCCTCCGGACATCATAGTACTGTGTTGATCGCTGATGGGAATTATCCCGCAGCCAGTAAACGCGGGCCACGCGCCGAATTGATCAGCCTGAATCTGATGCCAGGTGTTCCGACTTGCAATCAGGTTCTGGAAGCTGTTCTGTCAGCTGTTCCCGTGGATACCATCCAGACCATGAAGACCGAAATAAGCGGGCCGTATGCCCTGGATGGTGATCCTCCTGTTTGGGATGACTACCGTAAAACGATCGAGGATGCAGGCATTGATCTGGAATTGGAGCCCATTGATAAGTGGAAATTCTACGAGGCTGTCAGTACGCCCGATCACGTGCTGACCATTCAGACTGCCGATCAGCAGCGGTACGCAAATATTTTGCTGCAGATTGGTGTTCGCATGGATTGAGGGATTTGCTGATCTTCATCACGATCGCGACCTCAATTAACTCAGGCAGGCTTTGCACCTGGTGCTCCTGCTTCAATCACGAAGGAACCAGCAGTTGTGATCGCAGAGTCAGGTTTTTCAACTTGAGGTGTTGTTCGGAAATGGGTTGTCCATGCTTTCGGTGTGACTTCGCAGGATACATAGCCGCGGTTTGTATTGTGCCATTGCACAAAGTCATTCTGTGACGCTGCTCGTTCGTATTCGCGAATTGGCTTGCCACCGTTTCCTCCGGAAGTCATCGATGTGCCAACCAGTTCGGTCCCCACGATTGGCGAGTCAGCCTTTTCAAAATCCAGTTGCAGATCATTGACCCAATTCACGTGAATGTCACCTGTCAGGACAACAGGATTGGGAATTTTCTGGTCATGAAAAAACTTTAGAAGTCGTCGGCGACTGATCTCGTAGCCTGGCCATTGATCCATGCTGTATCGTCGGTCCTCTCCTTCCCCACGGTTCAGTGGCGCCATCATCACCTGTTGGGCTAGCACGTTCCATGTGGACTCTGATTGCGCAAGGTTGGCCATCAGCCAGCTTTCCTGCTTCTTGCCCAGCATGGTTGCATTGGAATCGAAGACTTTTCCTATCATCGGTTTTTGGTGGTCACCATTCGGTTGGTCCGTTCGATATTGCCGGGTATCGAGTACATGGAAATTCGCCAGTGTTCCATATTGGCAACCACGATACAGAGTCATGTGTGGTCCCTGTGGAAATGATCGTCGTCGCAGCGGCATGAATTCGTAATAGGCTTGATACGCATTCTTGCGACGCATCAAGAATGATTCGGGCGAGACCCCCTGCTCTTCGGATACGAGATTAGCATAGTTGTTGTCAAACTCGTGGTCGTCCC
Source organism: uncultured Rhodopirellula sp. (assembly GCA_964012125.1). Classification (GTDB taxonomy): domain Bacteria; phylum Planctomycetota; class Planctomycetia; order Pirellulales; family Pirellulaceae; genus Rubripirellula. The sequence continues at coordinate 2,527 of CAXGRW010000386.1, read as the reverse complement.
AAGTTACGATCCACGGAAATAGACGATGCGTTTCCTGCAGCATGGTATCAAGTCGGTATTGTGAGTACCGAGTGCGATAATCCTGCAGTGTCTCGATTTCATTACCAATGTGTTTTCGAGGGCGATTGTCTTGCCCTCCGTATTCGTAAATGTAGTCTCCTAAATGCACAACGAGATCGAGGTCTTCCTTCTGCATGTGCGGATAACCGTTGAAGTACCCACTCTCATAGTGTTGGCAACTTGTGAATGCAAAACGGATTTGATCTGGTGTTGCTTGCAGATCTGGTGCGGTTCGGGTTCGTCCAGTTGGGCTGGTTTGTTTGCCCACGTGAAATCGATAGAAGTACCATCGGTAAGGCTTGAGTCCGGTTACCTCAACGTGAACTGAGTGCCCGAGTTGCGGCATGGCATTGGTGTTGCCGCTACGCACGATGTCGGTGAAGGACTCATCGGTGGCAATCTCCCATGTGGTCGTGATGGGTACATTGGGCAGGCCGTCGCCACTCAGGGGAGATGGTGCAAGTCGTGTCCAAATGACAACTCCATCCGGTTCGGGATCACCGGATGCTACGCCCAAGGTGAACGGATAATCTTTGAATTCGTGGCTCTTGCCAGTGATTTCATCAGCCATCGCTGCGACGGAGGGAATAGCCGATATAGCTGCCAAGTACTGGATGAAATCGCGGCGTTCGATGCCGTAGCGACGTTGTTGCTTTGGGTCAGCTTGCTGTGTCATGGCTCTCGTTTCCTGATCTCAAGTTTCGCTGATCTGCGGATGTGGGATTTATCTTTTGCTGTCTTCGGGGCGAAGGCGGTCAGATTGCTCTACTGCCAACATCAACTCTTTAAGTTCTGCGACTTTCTCAGGATGCTTTGAAGCAAGGTTCATTCTTTCCCCGAGGTCGTTTTCCAGATCGTACAGTTCATCAACTTTCGTGCGATCATCCTCCACTGCATAGTTATGGAAGAACGCAGCAGGTTTTAGGTATTTCCATTTCCCCGCACGGATTCCCGCACGTTGAAAATAAAAATGATCACGCCCTGATTCCTGCTTTCCCAACAGCAGGTCTGTTTGATTGATCCCGTCAATGCGGCGGTCGCCTGGTATTGTGTAGCCGGTCAGTTCAGCAAACGTGGGCATGAAGTCAATCGTGGCAAAGATGGCATCCGAAGTTCTTCCCGCAGGGACTTTGTCTGGCCAGCGAACGATACAAGGCAGTCGATAACCACCTTCGTACGGCGAGCCTTTTCCGTTGCGTAGTGGCCCAGCATCACCCCAGAAAACGGAACCTGCCGGATGACCCTTCTTCTTTTTTGTGTACTTGTCCTGATTCCACGGTCCATTGTCACTCGTGTAGATAACAAGCGTATTGTCACGAAGCTTAAGTTGATCAATGGTGTCAAGTAGCCGTCCCGTTTCATAATCAAATTCTTCGACGACATCACCATACAGACCGCCATCTGATTTGCCGCGAAATCGCTGCGAGGCATCGATGATGGTGTGCATCATCGTATGAGCTACGTACAACACAAATGGTTTCTCGGGGTCACGGCGATTTTCGAGGTAGTCAATCGCTTTGTTTGTATACAGAGTGGTCAGGCTTCCCATGTCCCGAGTAGATCCCACCTTCTCATTGTTTTCGTGAAATGTCACTCCGCCGCCATCATTCGCACCAAGAGTACCAAAGTAATATTCAAAACCTTGGGCATTGGGCATCCGTTCAATGATCGGTTTTCGATTCGAAACATCCCACTTTCCAATGCAAGCTGTTTGGTAACCCGCACCCCGCAGTTTTTCAGCGAAGGTGATTTCACTGGCAGGCATCCCCCAGCCTTTACTACGGATTGGATGCCGACCAGTCAGCAGAGCTGAACGGGATGGACCACAAACCGTCTGTGAATAAAACGAAGTGAACCGTGTTCCTTCCGCCGCAAGCTGGTCCAGTCGCGGTGTTTTGTTTTGCTCACTTCCATAGCAACCCACATCTCCGTAGCCCTGGTCGTCAGTGAAGATGATCAAAATATTCGGTTTTTCGGCCGCGGCTGTCGTTGCGGAGGCCAGTACAAGCAAAATCTTAAGCATCATCACGCGCGTCAAGAAAGGTTTGCTGGGGATGACGCGAGCGGCTGGCGGCAGGTTGATTTGTGCGTTCATTCGGACATGCATGTGTTGGGTTCGTGTCAGTCGTCAATGTGCAGATTTTTTCACGCGGTTGTAATTGTGAATATGCGGTTTGAATTCTATTCGCGATTCGAGAGTCTTCTCTTTGCGGGCGGGCCACGCTGGGTTCGCATTTGCTTTCCAGATACGCACGCGTTTGATTTCATGCCATGTGGTGCCCATCGTCACAGAAACAAGATTCTTGGGCATCTTGATCTGCTTTGCCTTGGCGTAGGCGATATGGCTTCCCATTCGAAACAGAGCTTCATCACCCACGACTTCCAGTATGGCGGTGTGCCATTGATGTGCTTGGGTCGTGAGTGGCTGGTGATCTAGCACGAGGTCTTCGATAATGGTTTTGTCTTT
>CAXGRW010000385.1:0-5477 GCA_964012125.1 uncultured Rhodopirellula sp. | reverse complement strand
ATGAACGATACAATGCATGGCGTAACGCAGGAACAAGCTAGCCAGTACAGCCAGTTGCCTTGGTTGACTCTGCTTGTGCTGTCTTTGCCGCTCATTCTTGTCGTTTGGAGACTGAAGATTTATCCCACGATCTGGTGGGTTTTGGTGCTGCTTGTATCGATGGCTGCAAGTGTCGCTACCATCTTTCAGCCCAGTTTTCTGGTCATAGCTGCCGTGCTGGATCTGGGATTGGTAGGTATCGCAACAGTGGATTTGTTGCTGGTTTACTTGTATGCCAATCGTGGCATCAGTGTTACGAGATCGATAGCAAGAACTTGTTCATTGGGGATCCCTTTGGACAGTGAGTTAACGATAGAGAATCGAAGTTCGATGACATTGAATGGTCGCGTTCGTGATGATCTTCCTGATTTCTTTGAATGTTCACCGACTGAGCACCAGTTACGACTTCCGCCGATGGGGCGATTGACCTTGGCCCGAAAACTGACGCCAGGAAAACGAGGCGCGTTTGAGTTGGAGTCGGTTTATCTGCAGTTTTTCAGTCCACTGAAACTTTGGAATCGGCAATTGTGCCTTCCTTTGCAAAATCGGTTGAACGTGTACCCGGATATGAAGCAGCTATCCGATTACGCGCTGCTGGCAAGGACGAATCGCCTAAGCCTGATTGGCGTGCGGAAAACCCGACGAGTTGGGCAGGATAGCGAGTTTGAAAGATTGCGTGACTATTCACGAGACGACAACTATCGACACATGGATTGGCGAAGTACGGCCCGTCGTCGCAAGTTGACGGTTCGGCAGTTTCAAAACGATCAGAGTCAAAGGGTCATTTTTCTGCTCGATTGTGGAAGAATGATGACCAATGAACGTGACGGTTACACGCTGCTGGATCATGCTTTGAATTCAATCCTGATGATGGCGTATGTTGCGCTTTCTCAGGGAGATTCAGTGGGCATGCTGTGCTTTTCCGATACGATCCACTCTTACATTTCACCGCGTGGTGGAAAGAGTCAAATGAATCGACTCATCCAAGCGGGATTTGATCAGTTTCCTCGCTTGGTTGAGTCACGCTACGATCAGGCTTTCCTGTATCTTTCCACGCATTGCAAGAGGCGTTCGCTGGTCGTATTGGCAACCAATGTCATTGACGAGGTCAATGCTGCGGCGGTTGTCGACTATATGGGCAATATCAATGGACAGCACTTGCCGCTTGGAATTCTGCTGCGGGATCGCGAAATGTTTGATGCAGCTGATAATCCCGATGGAGACGATTTCAAGATGTACCGCGCTGCTGCTGCCGCTGACATTCTGTTGTGGCGGGATCAGGTGGTGAAAGATTTGACGCATCGGGGGGTTTTGGTCGTGGATAGCTTCCCAGATGAACTCACTGCCCCTCTGGTTAACCAGTACCTTGAGGTCAAAGCCAAGCATCTGTTGTAGTTGAGGCTCTGGTGTGCCCGGCAGTTTGATGGTCATAAGAGACAGAAGGCCCGGCGATTGAAGCGTTGTGCTGCAACAAGAGGCGGCACGTGCCCTTGGATACTTGTTGCTAAGTATATCTGTGGGATGTGTCGTAGCAGCAGTACTGGATTTTTCGCACCATCCGTCTCGATCTCTGCAACAATTCACCTTGGAGATTCAGGGATGTCGTGGAGTCGCTAGGTCCGGAATGTCTGCAGGTGCTGGCAGTTGGATACTGTCTGAAATGGGTTACCAACGCAGCAAGGCTGTGCCCCATGCAAGTCCTGCCCCAAATCCACATAGTAGCAGTAGGTCGCCACGCTTGATCGTACCTGCGCGTACCACTTCATCGAGCGCTAAGGGAATGCTGGCGCCGGACGTATTACCGTACTTGTCGAGATTGACGAATACCTTTTCGCGTTTGACGTTCAGATCAGAGACAGCCGAATCGATGATGCGTTGATTGGCTTGATGAAGCACGACAACTGCGAGTTCACTTGGATCGACATTGGCTTGTTGCAGTACCTGTTTTGCACTTTCGTCAAAGACGCGAACGGCCCATTTAAAAACATTTCTTCCATCCATGGCAAGGAACTGTTTGCCTTGCGAGTGCATGTCAGGTGTTAGTTCTTGCCGCGTTCCTCCTGCTGAAATGCAAAGCATTTCACCGCCACATCCCTCACTGCCAACTTGGTAAGAGAGAATACTTGAACCAGAATTTGTGGTGTCAGGAGTGAGCAGGACAGCACCGGCGGCATCGCCGAAAAGTGGGTAGGTTTTTTTGTCATCCGGGTTCACTGTGCGACTCATCAAGTCGGCCCCAACGACAAGCACACATTGGTTGTTCCCGGTGGCAATGAATTGTGAACCTGTGATCAATCCGTACATGAATCCTGCGCAGGCAGCGTTCACGTCCATTGCGGGCGCAACTGCTCCGAGTCGCCTTTGTAAATGACAGGCGGTCGAGGGGGTTGGGTGATCAGGCGTCATGGTCGCAACGATGATCAAGTCGATTTCGTCGACGGTGATTTTGGCTTCTTCGATACACCGTAGCGCTGCTTCGTAGCAGAGGTCACTCGTCGCTTGGTCGTCACTGGCTCGTCGTCTTGCGTGGATGCCTGTGCGACGGATGATCCATTCGCTGTCGCAACCGAGGGCAGCCAAGTCTTCGTTGGTTACCACTTCCTCTGGTACATAGGATCCAGTTGCAGCTATCTGGACACCTGCAAGTTGACCCATTCGGCCACGTGTGGAGATCGGGGACTTATTCAAGGGTGAATTTCCGCTCCGAATGGAGAGCCTCGATAGAGGCAATCGATGGTGATTAGGGAGTGACGATTTGTTTCTGATTTTCAGGGGTTATACTGGATCAGCGAGCACTTGGAAATGTCCGCGTGAACCAATTCTCAGTATACCCTTAAGCGTATTTTCTTGTCAGATCATGCCGGAAAACTGTCGAATGATGATTCCGGGCCTCGAGGCGAGCACGGGATGGCGCTATTTCCACAGAAGGACGTTGGCAGATTGACTTGCCGAACGCCCATGATTGGCGTCAGCATTATCGTAGTTTTTGTGGCGATTGTCATTGGATGGGCTGGTTGGAAAAGAGGAATGGAATCTGGCGTCCGATTTGCCATTCACGGCCCGTCGATGGCACCGACCCTGCTAGGTGAACACCAGATTGCAAAATGCGTTGGCTGTGCCCTCGATTGGCCAATCGAGATTTCGGATGAGGGTACATCTGTCTCTTGTTTTCACTGTGGCGGTCAGGCAACAGTGACGAATGGTGCACATGCTGCCAGTGTGGTCGTTGTTCATGCGTACGTGCCGGTGGATACTACAAGGTCAGTGTCCAGCTCCTTGCGGATCGGTGACGTGGTGGCCATTGGTGGTGAGGACGCGATGCGTATCAAACGTATTGTTGCCCTCCCTGGTGATCTCGTGGAACTGAATGGCGTTTCTTTATTGGTGAATGGAGAAACGGTTCACAAAGCTATGAGAGTCCATGATGATCTCGATGTCCCTACTCCCGTTCTGCTGTTTGAAATGGACAACCGCCGTGAGTTGTCTCGGTGGCGCGGAAAAGGGTGGCAGCGTAATCAGCAGCGTGCTTGGACATCGGGAAATAAGGATTGGTTGATTTACCACCACCGCAGTATTCATCAACGTAATCAGCCGAGCTGTATTTGGGATGACTATCCATACAACGTTGGCTTGAGTCGTAAGTTGCAACCGGCCAGTCGTCTTGCTCTGAACACCAAGGTGGTTTGCAAGAATGAGGGGCGATTGGAAGTTGTCTTTTGGATTGACGGCCAGATGGTTGGAGTCACTTGTGATGTGGATGGACAATGCGAACTGAGTATTTCTTCAGATGATGCAAAGGCGGTAGAGTTTGCTCCGGTTTCAGCTGAAACACCTGTTGCAATACGGGTGATCGAGGGAAGTGTGCAATTGTCCTGCCTGCAACTCGCACGCCGGCTCGAATACAGGCTTCGGCCTCATGATGACCGCTCACGTTATCCGATTAGGTTGGGGAGTAGTGAGTATTTTGTGGTGGGCGATAACGTGCCTGTGTCGCTGGACAGCCGCGATTTTGGTGTGATTCAGGAGCGTGCTGTAAAAGGTCGTGTTGAGCTGATTGAATCGCACTAGGCAAATTAGTTCAAAGAAATTGCTCGTTCAGCTGAGCTACCCAGGTCGATTGCAAAAACACAGCAAGCAGGAATTTCATGTCCGCGATTTATGATCTACTTGATGATTACCTTCTGGAGTATGAAACGCAAAAGAGTGAAGCGGAATTCAATTCTTTGAATCAGGCGATCGATCGGCTTGATGTTGCCATGGAGGAGCAAGCACTGGCAACTCGTTTGCAAGGCTTGCGTGAGGCAGTTGCGATGTCAAAGAAGTTGGCAGACCGTCCAGTTTCTCTTGTCTTTGAATTTTACTTGGCCAGTGAGTTGATCGGAACCGCCAATGATATGGTCGAGGGATTGAATGTGGTTCGCCCCGCCGCAATGGAGTCTCGGTCAGTTGACTATGAACTGAAGTCGCAGCGGATTGGTCTTAATAATTTGTTGGCGAGCGCTTATGCGTTGGTTGATCCACTTGGTTTCGGTACTGAAATCGAAGAAGTCGGGTTGATTGTGGAGGCGTCGCCACTGACTGATAATGAAGACTTGTGTGTCGGGCTGGGGGCTCAATACGAGGTCCAAATAGCCAGCGGGAATTATCAGGCCGCCAAACAGTTGCGAGACGAAATCTGGGCACATGCCCGTATGCTGGAAGATCCTCTTTACTATATGCATGCTGCAGTGTTTGACTGTGGCTTGGCGTTTGTTGTTCAGGATTGGCAAGGGATGGTCGATGCTGCTTGTGATTGCATGCAGATGATTGCACCGTCCAACGGGACGGTGGCTACCGCTGATGGTGAATTAGTGGATCTCAAAAATGATGCTGACTTTCGAGTGGTCTCAGCAGCTCATGCGTGTGGTTTGGCCAAGCTGGGGCGTGGTCAGCAGATTACCCAACTGGAAACGAGTAACTCGGACTCTGGTCTTCCAGCTCCGTTCCATTTCTACTGTTACTGGATTGATTGCCAACTTGCCTTGGGAAACCCCGCTATTGCCACCAGCTTGGCAGTTGAGTCATGGCAGGAAATGACTGGCAAAGGCCAGAATTATCGCGAGGTTCAAATACTGTGTCAGTTAATTCGATGCTTGCAGGCTGGCGGTCGCCAAGATGAGGTTGCGGACTGGGAAAGGTTAGCTCGGGCGGCGGCAGAGCGGTTACGGGACCCTGAGCCGATGCTACAGCAGGTGCAGTCCGTGCTGTAATTGCTGTGTATTTTGGCTGCCCACCAGTTTGGACAGTCAGAGCTAGGTAATCGCCATTGCAGCTGCCTCTAGAAATATCCGAAATGTATTTTTTGGGGAGTCTTGTTTGGCCTACGTTGGGTAATTGAATCGCGTAGGCTACATTAGCGTACTGATTCGCCATTTCTTTACTCCAGCGACCAACACTCC
>CAXGRW010000384.1:0-5481 GCA_964012125.1 uncultured Rhodopirellula sp. | reverse complement strand
GTTCAGCAATTGCAAATGGTAAGAACAGAAATGATAAGTGGGCGACTTGGTTTGATCTGTGTGATGACGTTTCTTGCATTCGTTAGCATGAAGGTTGCGAGTGGGGCACCACCACACATTGTGTTGGTGATGGCCGATGATCAGGGGTGGGGACAAACGGGGTATTATGATCACCCCATTCTCAAAACTCCGCATCTCGATGCAATGGCCGAATCGGGTTTGCGATTTGATCGGTTTTACGCCGGCGCACCGGTTTGTTCACCAACACGCGCCAGCGTATTGACTGGTCGCGCAAATGATCGAACTGGTGTGCTGAGTCATGGTTATGCCTTGCGACGACAGGAAATCACTCTTCCTGAGATCCTTGCCAAAGCAGGTTACAGAACCGGCCACTTTGGAAAATGGCATCTCAATGCACTGCGTGGACCCGGCGTGCCAATTCTAAAAAGCGACGATCACAATCCCGGCGAATTCGGATTTCAGACTTGGCTATCAGTCACGAACTTTTTTGATCGTGATCCGATTCTAAGCCGTCTGGGTGAGTTTGAAGAATTTGATGGGGATTCATCCGAGGTGGTGGTGGATCAGGCACTTGCATTTCTCAAACAGAACGCAAAACAGTCGCCGACGTTTACTGTGATTTGGTACGGAACACCCCATAGTCCTTTTAAAGCTGCTGATGCTGATATGGCAGGCTTCGAAGATCTCGATGAAGTTTCGAAAAACCATTACGGTGAACTGGTGGCTATGGACCGTAGCATCGGTACCCTCCGCAAAGGACTCAGAAAGCTTGGGATCGCGGAGCACACCATACTTTGGTTTTGTAGTGACAACGGTGGTCTTCCAAAAATTAAACCCGGTACTGTCGGTGGACTTCGTGGAAATAAGGGAACCATTTACGAAGGGGGTTTGCGGGTGCCAGCGATTCTGGAGTGGCCTGAAGTATTGACGAAATCTCGGGTCACAGACTATCCAGCAAGTGTTCTCGATATTCTGCCGACGATTCTTGAAATCACCAATGTCCCGTACCCCGAATCTAAAAGACCACTCGACGGAATTAGTTTAGTGCCGCTGTTGAGTCGTGAAATCGAAACACGCAGAAAGCCAATTCCGTTTCGACATGTCGGACGGGCGGCCTGGGTCGACAACAATATGAAGCTGCTTACCAATGACATTCAGAAAGGTTCGTTTGCTTTATACGACCTCGCAGAGGATCCCGCAGAACAGAATGATCTGGCCGAGAAGAACCCTGAGACCTTCATGAAAATGCGGCAGCAATTATTGAGTTGGAGTCGAGGTGTTGACGCCAGCACTAGGGGGAAAGATTATCCGACTGGAAAAATTGATGCGGGTGAACCTGAACCGCGTCTCTGGACAAACGTTGATGAATACAAGCCATACTTTGACGAGTGGAAGAATCGCTGGGAATACTCCTCGCGTCTAACGAAACGCAAAAAATAGTTTGCGCATTTTTTCACAAGCGACTGCAAAGCAACTTTTGTCTGAAAAAAATTGACTCCACTTTGTGTGACTCCTAGATTGGGGTTGGGCGTTAATCACAAGCGTCTACTCATTTGTCCCACAATGTCGAAGGAGTTGTTTATGTATGAGATCAAGGCTGTTCGCGATTTTATGCGGCGTCAGTTGGTAACGCTTGATGCAGAAACTTGTGTGCTTGACGGGATAGGTAACTTATTGAGGCACAATATTTCGGGTGCGCCGGTGGTTGATTCCAGCGGGGAGTTTCTGGGCGTATTCAGCGAAAAATGTTCCATGAGTTCGTTGACGACTGTGTTGGAACTCGGCTTTGAATCAGGGATGTTGGTTCCCCGTGTTCAAGCATTCATGACGCGTGAACTCGTGACACTGAGCCCAGAAATTGATGTGTTTGATGCCATTGACCATCTGCTAAAAAAACGCATATCTGGTGCACCGGTCATCAACGAGGATGGTGAGTATCAGGGAGTGTTTTCGGAGAAGACTGCGATGCAGGCTTTGATGGCAGCAGTTTATGATCAACTTCCGGGCACATGCGTGTCGCACTACATGGATCTGGATCGGAATCGATTAGTAAGCGAGGAGGATCTTCTGCTGGATGTGGCGCACCGATTTCAAAAGACTCCGTATCGGCGTTTTCCAGTGTTGCGTGGCAACAGACTTGTAGGTCAAGTAAGTCGGCGTGATGTGTTGCGTGCTGAGCAGCGTATGGCGTTAGATGTGCGAGCACGTTTTGGAAGTGCTGGCGATGCCGCCGAGTCCCGAGCGGCAGTAATCACGCGAATGGTGGGAGATTACATGGATCGTGATGCTCTGACGACATGCATGGGAGCCGACTTGCTTAGTGTCGCGCAGATGTTTCTCAACTCGCCCTACCGACGTCTTCCCATTTTAGAGAACGGGAAGCTGGTGGGTCAGGTTAGTCGACGCGACGTTCTGGAGTCAGCAGCCGCACTGTTGCGTCCCTCAGCAACGCGGTACACGTCCGAAACGTTGTACCTGAGTCCCCTTCAGAAATCAGTTCCAGATTCTTTGCGATAAGAACAGACTGTCGGGAAGAATGTCCTGATCGGCTCGCATGCGCGGTCCAAAATCACTTCTGGTTGGCTTGCTTTTTGGGCTTGTTGCGTCTTACACGACCGGGATCGTCATCGGGTCCGACTGCATATTGTTTGCGAAGGCGTTGCAATTCAGATTTCATGTGTTGCTGGACTTCAGCGTACTCCGGATCATTAAATACACTTCGCAGTTCGTTCGGGTCTTCTGTCAAATCGAATAATTCCCAGTCGTCAATTTTCTTTCCCTCCAAGGCATAGAAGTGAATTAACTTGTGCTGGCCATTCGTGACTCCGTAGTGGCGTGCCACATTATGTCCGCCAGGATTCTCGTAGTACTGGTAGTAAAACGCGGTTCGCCAATCATCCGGAGTTTTTCCTTCGAGTATTGGGACGAGGCTTTTTCCCTGCATGTCTGAGGGGATGTCAACTCCTGCAACATCAAGAAAGGTTTCCGGGAAGTCGAGGTTGGAAACAATGTCATCGTTGATGGTGCCCGGCTTCACATGCCCGGGCCATCGGACTAGCAATGGAGTTTTTAAAGATTCCTCGTACATCCATCGTTTGTCAAACCAACCATGCTCACCGAGGTACCAGCCTTGATCTGATGAGTAAATGACAATGGTATTATCAGTTAAACCGGCAGTGTCCAGATAGTCGAGCACCTGACCGACACCATCATCAACACTCTTGACGCATCGGAGGTAGTCTTTCGCATAACGTTGGTACTTCCACTGCAGAATTTCTTTCTCCGACATTGTGGCACGTGCTTTTTCGAAAGCTTCATTCTTCGGGCTATAGGCAGCATCCCAGACTTTGATCTGTTCCGGGGTCATGGTGCCGTGACCCTGTAACTTGAGATCTCTTGGATTCAAGTGTTGTCGCATGGTCATGGTTTGCCGACCGGCTGCTTGGGTGCGGCCAGAGTAGTCGTCGTACATCGTTGCCGGTTCAGGCAATGTCACATCATCCAGCCAATTCAGATACTTTGGCGACGGCATCCAGTTTCGGTGAGGCGCTTTGTGCTGGTACATCACCATGAAGGGCTTATCTGGATCACGCTTCTCTGTCATCCAGTTCAGTAATTTGTCTGTGATGATTTCAGTCGTATAGCCAACGTGTTTCTGAGTGACTGGTTGACCATTTTCATCAGCAGTGATCATGGGTGGGTTGTAATAGGGACCTTGCCCCTTGAGCACATCGTAGTAGTCGTAACCTTGTGGTGTTGAAGCCAGGTGCCATTTTCCGACCACGGCGGTTTGGTAACCGTGGGCCTGCAAAAGTTTAGGAAACGTCTGTTGATCTCCATTGAATCGATTGCCATTGCGGATGAAGCCGTTGAGGTGGCTGTACTTGCCCGTTTGAATGACAGCGCGACTGGGGCCGCAAATTGAGTTGGTCACATAGCAACGATCAAAACGCATGCCTTCATTGGCAATGCGATCCAGATTGGGAGTTGTGATGCGAGAAGGATCGTAGGCGCTGAGTGCCTGTTCGCAGTGGTCATCTGTGAAAATGAAGACAATGTTTGGAGGCGGATCAGCGGCATGGGACCATGAAGTGATAGACAGCAAGATGATCAGTGCTGCCGGATTGAAACTCAGTCGCTGCATCGGGTGGGAACCTGAGAATGAGGCGTGGGCTGGAAGGTTGAATGCCGGGCTGTCTGCCCGCCTCTCCATGATAGCGGGTAAATCTGGCGATGATCGAACGGAACGTAGCATATTTTCCGCCTCAAGAAGCTACGGTTTTGGATTCCATCGCCTCGTCCAGTGGCATTTGACATACGTTGAACTACATTATGAAAGACGTCCTTCCCGCCTTGAATCCTCTTGTTCGTGACTTTTGCACTCATGCGATACCTGCTAACCACCGTTTTTCTGGCGTTTGCTTGTACCTCTACCTTGATCGCGGAGAATAACGCGAAGGGGCCAGCCTTCACCGAGCCACCCAAAGGTGATAAGGACTTTGCCTTGATGGGCGAGTTTCTTGGTGAGATCACGCCCGTCGACGGAGAGAAAGAACCGCTCGGCTTACAGTTGCGGTCTCTCGGAGATGGATCGTTTGATGCACAATCTTTCCTGGGAGGCTTGCCCGGACAGGACAAGCACAAGCCAGAAGCGTTCCGCATGATCGGCCAACGGTCAGATGACTTCGTGGTTCTTTCAGGTGGGCCGTGGGTCATGATTGTTGAGAACGATCATTGTCTGCTGGTCGATCGAAAAGGCAACAAGATTGGCAAGTTGAATCGCTTGCAACGGTCGAGCCCAAGCATGGGAGCCCTTCCTCCAGAAGATGCCATCGTCTTGTTTGATGGAAAAAATGTTGATCAGTTTTCAAATGCTCAAATGACCAAAGATGGACTTTTGATGCAGGGGGCCGACCTGAAACCAATGTTCCAGGACTTTAACTTGCATGTTGAATTCCGGATCCCCTACATGCCTAAGGCGGAGGGACAGAGTCGCGGCAATAGCGGACTCTATTTGCAAAGTCGTTACGAGTGCCAAGTGCTCGATTCGTTTGGCTTAGATCGACTACAGAACGGTCTGGGGTCACTTTACCGGTTTAAAAAACCTGATGTGAACATGGCCTTACCACCTCTCAGTTGGCAAACCTACGATGTGCAATTCACCGCACCACGATGGGCTGCTGATGGGTCGAAAGTTCGCAACGCACGAATCACATCGTGGATCAACGGAGTCAAAGTGCAGGACAATGTCGAGTTGCCCAATAAAACGGGTGCCGGGCAGCAAGAAGAGCCAATCCTGCTGCCGACAAAATTTCAAGATCACGGTGACCCAGTAAGATTCCGAAATGTCTGGTTAGTCGACCGTGGTTTGGCTACAGGCAATTTTCCTGTCTATCCCACGAAAGAAGAATTGGAAGCTGCGAAGAACGCCAAGATAGCTGCCGCGAAGAAGGAAGCTGC
>CAXGRW010000383.1:0-5490 GCA_964012125.1 uncultured Rhodopirellula sp. | reverse complement strand
GTCAGATCAAACCATCTGAACAATTGATCGATGACGGGGCAGAATCAAAATCGATCGACTCGGTACCTGCACACGCCATGATCGAGATTACAGCAGCAATTCAAGCGATCGAAAAACTGGATGCAAACGATCAAAACATTGATACCGACAGCTTGGCTGAAGCGTACGAACAAATTGCAGGGGCTTGCGAAACAGCACAAAAGTATCCTGCTGCACTTTCCGCATTGGCCAATGCAGTCAGCCAAACCAAAGTATTGAAACAAATCCAGGAAGCGGCAGTGACTTGGCTGGACTACCCTCAACGATCAACGCAGGGAATTGTCCTGATTGGCAAACCAGGTGCCACAGCAAAAAGCCAAATCCTTACTCTTGATTCAGGTCGTGTCCTCACCATCAGTGGTAAATCAAGCCTGCCGCTAGCAGAGAAGGTGGTAGTTTTGGGACAGATCACCGAGAAAACCGATAAGATTCAAATCAGCTTCACCGCACCTCTTCCCTAGACCACGTCGTACCCGCAAAACGTGATCGGCAACGAATAGCGAACAAGTCTTGGACTTTTCTTCGCGGTGCACTGTGTGAACCGATTGTCGGGATTTCGCCCCCACGCTTGATGGACCCTGCGGATGCATGAATGAGATGGCGATTCTCTCAATCGCAACACAAGTTCCAGGCAACATTGCTTGCCTTCTATACTTGCTGCAAAGCCATTCGCCTCATTAGGGTCCACGATACAATTTGATCGTTGTCCATGAAAATCTACTACACCGATCATTTTGAACTGCCACTGCCGGATGGCCATCGATTTCCGATGGTCAAATACCGACAACTACGCCAGCACATTGTACGAAGCGATTGTCATCTGCAAGACTCACTGATCGTGCCACCTGCCGCTACCAATGAACAACTACTGTCCTGCCATACTAAACGCTACGTGAATGCGGTTTGCGACGGGACACTGAGCAATCGCGAGATACGTCGAATTGGTTTTCCATGGTCGCCACAGATGGTGGAACGTTCGCGCCGCAGCACCGGAGCCACTCTAGCTGCAAGTCGGGCCGCAATGACTGATGGAATTGCGGTGAACCTTGCAGGAGGCACCCACCATGCAATGCGCGATGCGGGCGAAGGCTACTGTGTATTCAATGATGCCGCAGTTACGATTCGCACCTTGCAACGCGAGAAAGCGATTCAGCGTGCTTGTGTGATTGATCTCGATGTTCACCAGGGAAATGGCACTGCCGAGATACTGAGCGATGATCAAACCGCTTTCACACTATCACTTCATGGAGTCAAAAATTTCCCTCTACGAAAATCACCCAGTGACCTTGATGTAGATCTCGAAGACGGGACCACGGACGAGCAATACATGGCCGCGCTGTTCAAAGCACTTGATCAACTCGATAATGCAAAACCGTTTGATCTTGCTATCTTTCTGGCTGGGGCTGACCCCTACGAACATGATCGTCTTGGCAGACTGAACGTGTCAAAAAAAGGATTGGCAGAGCGAGATAGAACGGTCATGCAATGGTGTCGAGATCGAAACATTCCCTTGGCTATCGCCATGGCAGGTGGATATGCGCCTGATGTGGACGACATCGTCTCCATCCACGGGATGACGGTACAACTCGCCAGCCAGCACTCAAAACACACAAAAAACTAGCACATACTCCCAACCGCCTTGTGCTTCTACGGAGCTGCTCTTTCGATGGAACTCACTGCAAATCATTGCAAATCACGTCGGAAGATTAGCTTCATCGCACACAACCACTTATGCTGGTAATACCCCTTGAATGGCCGAGCATGCATCGTACAGAAAGCATACGCTTGCGTACGATTGTCACATGTCAGACCGCAACAGCCCCACTGACCGAGAGATAAACCTTGCGACTTTCAATCCTGCTCCTCATTGCCGCCTCGCTTTGCATTGGATTCCACGAAAACGTAGTTGATGCAAAAGAAACCAGAATCGTCTTGGTAGCAGGAAAGCCCTCGCATCCACCCCGAATGCACGAATTCAATGCGGGTGTGCAATTGATGACTGAATGCCTGAAGGACGTACCGAACCTCGACGTACAATTCGTACTGAATGGCTGGCCAGAAGATGAATCGATCTTTGATAATGCCAGCGCTGTTGTCTTCTTTATGGACGGTGGACGACGCCATGAGGTGGTTGGAGAAAAGGGAAGGCGATTAAAAGTTGTTGATGAGTGGTCATCCAAAGGTGTTGGATTGGGTTTCATGCATTTTGGTGTCGAGGTCATCGCTGATCAGGCTGGAAACGAATTCAAACGATGGATTGGCGGCCACTACGAGCACATGCACTCGTGCAATCCAATTTGGGAACCAGATTTCATGGTCTTTCCAGACCATCCGATCAGTCGTGGCGTTAAACCGTTTCAGGCCAAAGACGAATGGTATTTCAATATGCGTTTCGTTGGCGACATGTCTGGCGAAAAAGCGGCAGAGATTGATGGGCTCAAGTTTGTTCCTATTCTCACCGCTGTTCCGTCTGACGAAGTCCGCGATGGACCCTACGTCTACCCAAAAGGGCCCTATCCACACATACAGGCATCCAAGGGACGAGCCGAAGCAATGATGTGGACTGTGGAACGACCTGATGGAGGTCGTGGGTTTGGCTTCACTGGTGGGCACTTCCACGACAATTGGGAAAACGACAACTATCGCCGAGTGGTTCTCAACGCGATCCTCTGGATAGCGAAAATGAATATTCCCGAAGGCGGTGTCGAATCGACTGTTTCAAAGGAACAGCTTAATGCCAACCTTGATCCTAAGAATCGCCGTTAAAAAATCGTAGCGGTCTTAGACCGCAATCAACCGTCCTGAATAGTGCAGAACACCGGTGTTATTCGAGACGACTGCGGAAGACATAAGAGCGCGTCTCACTCACCCTTTTCTGGAACATTTTCAAGTATGTCCAGCAATATCTGATCAGCTTCAACGCCTTCGGCTTGAGCTTCAAAATTCAAGAGCACTCTGTGCCGCATGGCGGGCAAGAACACTCGCCGTACATCCTCGAAGCTGACGTTGTAGCGACCTTCGAGCAGAGCTCGCACCTTGGAAGCCAATGCAAGCGTTTGTGCTCCACGTGGGCTGGCCCCCCAACGTACATAATTATTGGTTGCTGCGACTGAGTGAGGGCCGTCGGGGTGTGTCCCGAGATTCAGACGGACCAGGTAGTCTCGAACATGGGGTGCAAGAATAACCTTGCGGACCATCTGCTGCCACTTTTGAATCTCTTCACCATCCATCACTTTCTCAAGATCCGCCTGATGCTCCTGCGTTGTCCGTTCGACGATGGAATTCAGATCTTCACGGCTACTGTATCCGACCACCAATTTAAAAAGGAAACGGTCTAACTGTGCTTCGGGCAGCGGATAAGTCCCCTCCTGCTCGATCGGGTTCTGAGTAGCCAGTACAAAGAACGGCTTCTGCAGCACAAAGCGTGTTCCTCCTGCGGTCACCGTTCCTTCCTGCATGGTTTCCAACATCGCAGACTGTGTTTTGGGTGTCGCGCGGTTGATCTCGTCGGCCAGCAGGATCTGCGTGAACACAGGCCCTCGTTGAAATTCAAACCCACGGCGACCGTTCTCGTCCTCAACAATCATGTTGGTGCCGAGGATGTCAGCTGGCATCAAGTCGGGTGTGAATTGAATGCGGCTATAATCCAAGTCCATGACATCGGACAATGTTCGGACGAGCATGGTTTTCCCAAGCCCGGGAACGCCTTCCAATAAGCAATGACCACCACAGAAAATCGCTGTCAGAACACCATGAACGATGTCATCATGACCGACGATGACCCGCCCAATCATTTCACGGACTGCGTTGTAACGCTGCCCAAACTCTTCTGCTTCGGCCTGCATCGAATCTACTGTGTTACTCATCTGCATTCATCAATGTATTGGTGACCATGCCGTGCGACCCGGCAATATGACCGCAAACGTGCGGTTGGTGAAAAGCTGCAGAACCAACGCTTGGAACGGCGAGGTAAATACAGGCGACCCAATTTCAATCATAGCGGAAATACTGTCACGCGGGTGAGGCTCAGTTTGCTTCAGTTCGGTCTATTCCTGATTGCCAACCTGATTTTGCTGTAACAACTTGCTGGAAACCTGCTCTACCTGCCGGAAAACTCGCAGCACGTTTTCTCCGAGAACTTTTCGAATCTCAGCTTCGGTATAGCCACGATCCAGCAGGCCCTGCGTGATAACCGGGTAGGTACTGACATCTCCAAGTTGCGCCGGAAGTGCTGGGACGCCGTCGTAATCGGAGCCCAATCCTACATGGTCGACCCCGGCAACGTTGACAATCTGATCAATGTGATCCAGCAGATCGTGCACAGTACACTGCTTCGATCGCGGATTCTTAAGCTCCCATTGCCTCAGTTCGGACGTCGCCCTGTCCTCGCCATCAGAATAAAGCTGCTTCAACTTTTCACGCTGGTCAGTGCGTTTTCGTGACCGCGCCGCATCAACGGGGTTCACAAAATCAGAAAAGAAATTCACCATCACCACGCCGCCGTTCTTTTTTGTCAGCAACAGCACATCATCCGGAACATTTCGAGGGTGATCAGCAACGGCCCGGGCCGACGAATGCGAGAAAATAATTGGTGCTTGGGTCGTCTCCAAAGCTTTTCTCATGCAGGCTGGTGAAACATGAGACAGATCAACAATCATCCCGAGCCGATTCATTTCATGAACGATCTCTTCGCCAAAAGCAGATAGCCCACCGGAAATCGGCTCGTCGCTACAAGAGTCTGCCCAGTCGAGAGACATCGAGTGGGTCAATGTCATGTACCTGGCCCCTTCACGATACAGCTGGCGAAGGACATTCAACGAATTTTCGATCGAGTGTCCTCCCTCAACACCAATCAATGATGCAATCTTGCCATTCCCGCGAATTCGAGTGACATCCTCAGCGGTCAATGCCAGCTCAAACACATCGCTGTACTGCTTCGTCAACTCCCTCACAACTGCGATCTGTTCAAGTGTCGCCGTAAGAGCATTGTTTTTTGTCGCAGTAGAAACGGGCACATACACCGACCAAAACTGAGCACCAACCCCCCCCCTGCGTAAACGCGGGATGTCAGTATGGAGGTCAAGCTGGTTCTTGCGTAAATCAATTTTACCCACTGCAATACCACTCTTCCGCAGCGCCCATGGTAAATCGTTATGCCCATCAAATACTGGCGCTGCTTTATGAATCCGAATCGCCTCATCGGTAACGACGATCGGATCCCGGTCACTTGCAAACGATTTCTTCTCTGCTGGTCCACCAGGATCAACATCAGCACCAAAAACTGGACACAATACAAGAGACGCAGCAACACAAAACACATTTCGCAGGTGCATCACAGGGTCACTCATAGTTGAATGGAATGATTTGGTCAGCCGTTATGATGACAGACCACTCGATCCTGCTCTACCCACGTTCCAAGCACCCCGTTCCAAGCACCCCGTTCCAAGCACC
>CAXGRW010000382.1:0-5492 GCA_964012125.1 uncultured Rhodopirellula sp. | reverse complement strand
TGCAGCATGCTGCCTTGGCATCACCGGTGTTGGATCTTGCAAATTATCTGTTTCGAGAGGGACGTGCTGAAGTTCACCCTGCGAGTGATCGTTTGCCGATGTTGAATCATTTGCTGGGTGAAGTCAGTGGACGATTAAGTTTGTTTGAAGAAAATCCACGTGCGTTCGGTGACGACGTGGAGACAGTTCAGGCAACGCTGGGTGAAGCTGTCGCGTTAGCCGTGTCGCTTTGTGACACCGTGGGCTTGATTGGCGATGAGACATCCATTGGAAAATTGAATCAGACCATTGATTTGCGACATCGCAGGGTTCAATGTGAAGCAGCAGGCGCGCTTGCCAAGCTTGGAGATGATGAAGGAAAGAAGCGACTACTGGCATTGACCGAGGATCCCGCGGCTCGACTGCGGGCGATTCACTACGCAGATGAAATTGGCATCGGAGATCAGGTTAAGGAAGATGATCGTGGTGAGAAAGCAACTGCTGAGGCAGAGATGGCATTGTGGTTGACTCAGCCACAGCAGATGGGCGTCCCACCTACTTCAGTGGAAGTCATAGACCAGCGGCGACTTCTATGGCCGAGCTATAACGATCCAGTTGATGTTTACCTCGTGCGATTTGAGTACAGCATGGGTGAGCGTACTTACAGCAATGTTGGGATGACAGGTCCAGTCTGTTTCGCCATGTCGACTGATGTTGCCAACCTTCCTGTCGACGATATCTATGCAATTTACGCGGGCTGGCATGCCGAGCATGACGAGATTTTTACGATTGCTGCGGACCAATTTAATGATGCTCAGCAACGTGCGATGGAGACATTTTCCAAACATTTGGAACATCTTGGTTATCGTTCGATGAAGCCTCTGATGCTGGGGATTTTCCTGGATGAGCAAGCCGGACTCTTCACCGCGGTGCGAGAAACCACGGAATGTGTTGTGATCACAGATAATCTTGAAACGATTGATCGGCCCATTTCCGGACGTTTGCGGCCACTTTCCGCCGACGATTTGTTTAACCTGTATAAGGGCAGAAAAATGTTGCGAACTTTCAATTCGCAATCCTGATATCCCCCAAAAGGGAGGGCTTCAATGGCATTTCAAATTGGACGCGTTGCCGACTGTGAGGGTCGAATTCAGCGTGATTTTACCGAGTTCGCAAGACTTTGGTCCAAGGTCCGTGAGGATTGGCTGGATGATCGTTGCCGCAAGTTCGAGCAGGAGCATCTTTCTTCCTTGGGCCCCAGTTTGAGTCGATTCACAGGAACACTTCATGAATTCTGTGATTCGGTCAGGAAGGCAGATATTGAGTTGAAAGACGATCATGTGCCGTCGGACGGGTTAGACTAGAGAGGGCAGCTTCTCTCCTCTCTCCCCCTATCGTGATCATGAAAGACAATTCTGTCAGTCCGACTGGGCTTCTTGCAACTTATCGCCAACACCAACTCTTGGATGGCTTGTCAAAGCGATTTCACAGTTGCTCGGCTATGCAGACCGATCTTCTAAATCTTCATCATCAGCAGGAGGCAGAAGAGGAACAAGGTTACGCCGTCAACCACGCCGCAACCATGGAACAGTGTCGGGCCAAGCGTCGTGAAATGCTGTCCATGTGGGACGAAGCAGATGAGACATTGGCACGCACTTACGAAGAGACGGCCATTCGAAATCGGATTGACCTCAGTCGACTTGCGCAATTGTTCAAACAAAAAGCAGTCGAAGAACAATTGGTGATCGAACGAAAAGTGCAGTCTCGATGTCAGGCGGTACGGGAACAATATGAGAACCGGAAAAATCAACCCGGCCAGCAACAGCGTAAAGAAGTCAAGCAGATTGATGAGGCGCTGCTGCCACTGGCGCAGCAGATTGAAGAAGTGAATTATCTCACCATTCGTCGGCTCGACATGCTCCCTGATATCGATCCTGATGAGGAGCATTTGAAGAACCTGAGCGAGTCCAAGCCTGAGACGATCAAAGCTACGGTCGAATCGCTGAGTCGTTTGACGAAAAAGTGCGAGAAGCTCGTGGTCGAACTACAGACTGGTGCCGCATCTAAAATTGTGGACTCGTTCTACTTGCCTGCCGGTGTTGCCGTGTTCCTCGTGATTTGGGCGATCGGTGCTCTGATATTCGTATCGGATACCGCCGAAAAATGGCTTTGGGCTGCAGGAGGACTCATCCCTGCTTTTTTACTTGGCTTTGGCACGTATCTCGTGTTGCTGTGGCCACTCAAACGCATGACCCGCCGCATTTATCCAAGAGTCGTCCTGCTCGGGCGTCTGGCAGATGAGTTCGCAACGCATGCTCGAGGTCTTTCGAAGAAAATTGCAGAAGTCGCCTCCGCTGAACTAGTGGAGCGAAAAGATGCACACCTGGCGGCCGCTGAACGCTGGAAAGGGGAGCAACTGGCTGAGATGCAGCAACGACTTGCAGCGGAACAAGATACGCAGCGGGTGATGTTGTCGGAGTCGTTGAAAAGAGTTGATGTTGAGTACGAGGAAAATGCAACTCGTGTTGGGGATGAGATGCATGGAAAAGCTGATGTGGTTGCCAATGCCATTTCTCAACAACTGATGGAAGCCGATCAGGAAATCGAGGAACAGCGTGAGGAACAATCAGCCAAGCGTAAGGAGGAGCTGGATCATCTGATTCATCGGTTGAACGAGGGTGTGAACCGTGGACTGAAAAGGATCAAGTCAGCTGATGACAAGGTTGGGGACAGATTCCCCGCCTGGAGTAAACTCGTAGATGCGTCTGCAACTCAAAATGAGGGTATCGATTATTTGCCGCTGGGCCGTTTGAGGGTTGAAGACAGTTTGCGTCGGATTTTGGAAACACCGGAAAAACCCAACGCCGAAGACGTTGAGAGTGGCGGATCAGCAAACGGCATAGTTGGTAATCTTGCACCTGAAGAGCCCTCCAAGTTGTTGGATGAAATCCAGGTCCCGCCAACCTTGCCCGTTGTGTTGCATCGCCGACTGCATAGCGGACTCATCATTGAGTGCTCAGAGGCGCACATGGACAAGGCCATCGACTTGGCACACCAAGTACTGTGGCGACTGTTAACCGCTGCTCCTGCAGGCCGTGCAAAATTGACCATGATTGATCCCATGGGCAGAGGACAGCACTTCACTGGTTTTATGGCTCTGGCTGACCATGATCCCGCATTGGTTGGACATCGAGTCTGGACGACAGATGCAAAAATTGAAAGCCGTTTGGGTGAGTTGGCTGATCACGTTGAAGATGTTCTGCAATCCAGTTTACGGGACCGTTTTGAAAGAATCGAAGATTACAACCGAGTGGCCGGTTCCATGGCCGAACCCTACAGGGCGGTTGCTGCGGTTGGTTTCCCCGAATCACTCTCGCGGGAGAGCTATCGACATTTGTTAGCTCTCTTGGAAAGTGGCTTGCGATGTGGTGTGTTTACAATCCTCGTCTGCGATCGCCAAAAACCTTGGCCACCGGAAACTCCATTACCCGACACGGATAAGATTCTGTCACTGAGTATCGATGACGAGGGTGAGTGGCACCTGAAGTCCGAGGGTATGGAGAATCTGCCCTTTGAACCGATTGCTGCACCCTCAGCACAAACGCGTGATGAGGTGGTGGCTCAGGTAGGAAAAGCCGCTGTTGCGGCAGCGAGTGTCGAAATACCGCTGGCACACGTGCTTTCTGGTTGCGAGCCTGCGGCTGGCTCGACTGGAACAGGAATCGAAATACCTGTCGGTAGTCAGGGCGCAAATCGATCTCTGTCCATTGATCTTGGAACAGGTGTTCAACAGCATGTTCTGATTGCTGGTAAGACTGGATCTGGAAAAAGCACGTTGCTGCATTCGATCATCATGTCGGGTGCTTATCGTTACCGGCCTGATCAGTTGCATTTCTACCTTCTGGATTTCAAAAAAGGTGTGGAATTCAAACCTTACGCTGAACATCGATTGCCGCACGCGCGGGTGGTAGGCATCGAAAGTGAACGCGAGTTTGGCCGCAGCGTTCTGCAGCGTCTTGATGAAGAGTTGCAACAGCGAGGTGAGAAATTCAGAGCTGCCGGGGTCCAAGGTCTTGCTGAATATTTGACGACGACCGGAGAGGTGATGCCGCGGATCATGCTGGTGGTCGATGAATTCCAGGAGCTGTTTGTCCGCGACGACCGTCTTGCGGGTGACTGTACGATGTTGTTGGATCGTCTTGTCAGACAAGGTAGATCTTTCGGCATGCATGTCGTGCTCAGCAGTCAATCACTCGCAGGTGCCTATTCTCTTCCGAGGGCAACATTGGGTCAGATGGCGGTCCGGATCGCTATGCAGTGCAGCGAGTCGGATGCCGCAATGATTCTTGCTGATGACAATACTGCGGCTCGTTTGATCAGTCGCCCCGGTGAGGCCATTTACAATGATGCGGGTGGGCTTGTCGAGGGAAATCAACCGTTCCAAGTAGCGTGGTTGTCGTCGGCGGAACATCGCGACATGCTCACGTCAGTTGCTGGTCGCGACGACGCGTACCACAACGATCTAATGCCAATGGTTGTGTTCGAAGGAAACCGGCCATGCCGTTGGTCGACAGCGATGGCAGAATCTGTACTCAATACCGAAGGTAAGAATATCCTGTGCGGTCTGCTGGGGGAATCTGTTGAGATTGGCCCTCCGCAACGGATCAAGTTGGAGCGTGATCCCGGTCGCAATGTCTTGATCATCGCTGGAACCGATTCACGCAATGCACTTCTGGCATCAAGCCTTTCCGGGCTGGCAAAGTCAGACTCGCGCCTCGAAGTGGTCTATTTTGACGGGGCACGCGCGGGTGATGTGGAGTCGGGAGCAGCGTGGATTGAGAACGCGGGCATTTCCATCAAGAGCGTCAAAACACGCGATGCTGATGGTGAAATAGGCCGTCTCAATAAGTTGATTCAAGAACGCGGTGCAGAGGCGGATGATTCTCCACCCATCGTCGTGGTCATCGATCCATTGGAGAGATTTCGAGATTTGAGACAGGATGACTCGTTCAACTTCTCACTTGATTCGGCGGCAGACGGGGTTTCTGGTGGCGCTGCCTTGCAAGCAGTCCTACGAGATGGACCAGCCGCAAACGTTTTTGTTTTGTTGATTGCTGGTTCTGCTGAGACTATCTCGCGTTGGTTACCTCGCGCATCACAGCACGATCTTGAAATTCGTATCCTCGGGCAGATGAATCAGTCAGACTCAGCCCTGCTGATCGACTCTCCTGTTGCAGCAGAACTTTCGGCAGCCACCATGCTTGTTTATGACGATGCAGTAGGTAGCGTCACCAAATTCAGACAGTGTGACTTACCCGATGCAGATCGGGTTAAAAACTGGTTGGCAAACGAGTGATCGGTTTCGGATTACCAGCCTAGTGTTCCTGGACCACCTTTGAATGGGCCCACGATGTCCTCAGTGATCCAGCCACCGTAGAAGTTTCCTTCTTGCGGCATTACCTTTTCACCGTCAACATAACAGCACTCGGTCTTGTGAGGATAGAAAGCCAAGT
>CAXGRW010000381.1:0-5508 GCA_964012125.1 uncultured Rhodopirellula sp. | reverse complement strand
GTATTGTCAGTCAGCGTGCGCAACAACGCTTGAATTTCTTCGCGTGTTTCAGCATCCAGGGCACTCAGCGGCTCATCAAGCAGTAGCACGGTGGGGCGAAAGGAGAGTGCACGACCAAGTGCAACACGTTGAGACTCACCCCCGCTAAGTCCTTCGATCTGTCGTTTCAGCAGATGGGTAATGCTCAGCATTTCTGCCAATTCATTCACTCGGCGTTCAATTTGCGTTGTGTGAAACCGTCGCAAATGTAACGCGAATTTGAGATGTTCAGCGACCGAAAAGGTGGGGAACAGGGCGAGATCTTGCGGCACGTAGCCGATTTCGCGATCGCCGGGTGGCCAGTCTGTGACATCCATGCCGCGTATCATGATCTTGCCGCTCTGTACGCGTCTTAGTCCGCAAAGCGATTCCAGAATGGTGGTCTTCCCTCGACCTGTTCGACCCATCAAAACCGCGTACTGGCCGCTGCCAATCTCAAATGTGACATCCTTCAATTGAAAGTCACCGGCCCTGATGCATACTTGTTGGAACTCGATCATGATGTCAATCCTGTCCCTAGTACACGTAGGACGACAAGCACTACCACAGCCATCGCGACCATCAGCAGTGAGACGGCAACTGCGGCATTGAGTTGACCGATAGAGAGTTCTAGAAAGACGGTTGTCGATAGCACTTCCGTTCGCATTCGGGTCGCCCCAGCGAATACCAGAATCGGACCAAACTCTCCCAAGGCTCGTGCCCACGCGATTGTGGTTGCTGCGATCATGCCACGCCAAGATTGGGGCAAAGCAATCTGCAGGAATGCCTGTCCGCGAGTACAGCCCAGTGTGCGGGCAACGTCCTCTGCGCGTGGGTTGATCTGGTCAAAAGTCACTCGCATGGTTCGGACGGCGAATGCACAGGAAACGCTAAATTGTGCAAGGATCACTGCTGGCCATCGGTAGGTCACAGGAAATCCGATATCGTCACGAAGCCATGCCTCCAGTTCCCAGTTGCCGAAGGGAAGATGGAAAAGGATAAGGAGACTCAGCCCTAGTACCAGTGGAGGCAGCACGATTGGGATGTCCACGATCGTATCAATCAGCAGACGTCCCGGAAATCGATATCGTGAGAGCAGGTATCCAAGGGGGGTGGCAACCCAAATGGACAGCAACGCTGCGATGGTGCAGGAAAGAATAGTCAGCCGAAATGCAGACTGTATTTCCGGTTTCATCACGGCAGCCCTGAAGTCCTCAAAGGAGGTGAACATCAGGTCGGCAGCAATGAGTAAGACGATAAGCAGGATAAAGCACGAGGAAATACCGCTCATGACGAGGAAAAAGGGTAGGTCAGAGCATCTTCGCCTAAGCTTGCTTTTCGTTTCGGCTGTTCGTTGTGTGGTGGGGTCACTCATTTTCTGCGCTGGACTCCGTGTCAAGTTTCCAGCGAAAGCCTTCAGCCATAAAGCTATCCTGAGAATCGGTTGAGCAGATTTGCTGGAACAGACGACTAGCGGTTAAGGCGTTCGGTGAGTCAGGTGTGATTGCGTAGGGTTGCGTTGCGACGCTGCAGTCAAGTCCTTGGATGCGAACGGCATCAAGGAAATCACCCGAACCTGCGGTGTTGCTCAGATAAACCACAGCGGCGTCGAGTGATCCGGCTTGCATTTGGTTGACAAGCATGTCACCCGTTGGAGTTTGGACGGTGACGTTTTCCATCACTTCCTGTTGGACGCCACCTTCTCGAAAGGTGTTCTGTGTAACCCAGCCCATCGCGCATTGTTTTTCATGACCAATGCCCACTCGCAATCCATCCTTGGTCAGGTCTCGCAATCCAGCAATTTCGTGCGGGTTACCTTTTTTGACAATGATGACCAATTCGTTCTGTGAAACATCGGTCGGTTCAGGAAACAGGTCAGGAACTTGTTCCATGAATTCTGTATCACAGGCAAAATAGGCATCAGGCACTTGCCCAGCTTTCATTTGAGCAACCAGAATGCCGCATCCGTTGTACACAGTATTGACGCGAACTCCTTCCCGCTTTTCGAATTGTTTGACCGTCTCTTCAATCGCGGGGCGGAGCATCGAACCGGCAAATAGATTGAGCTCGGGGGTTTCTGACCAGACATCACCTTTTTCAACTTGAAAACCATGTTCGGCATAATTTGCGAGACCGCGGTCTCGGGCTGTCACATAGCGGGCAAAGTGTAAGGCTGCACTTGGCTGCTTGGTTTGCTCGGTAACTCCCAATGCGACCAACGAGGTCCCTGCGGCAAATTCGGGTAGCTTTACAAACTCCAGGTCAGGATAGGTGTGCAACACGGCGTCATATACGATCGCTGCATCTGCAGCTCCCACGAGTAGATCATTCGCTGCTTCTGTCACGGTCGTACGATAAGCCGTCGTGCTTTTGTCGAGCGCATCCCACTGTCCTGATTCCTTCAACATTCGTCGGGTTACTTTGCCGACCGCAGTTGCGTCCGGGTTAGCCTGAACCAGCTTGACATCTTCCCGTAACAGATCCTCATATTTTTGGATCGATTTCGGATTACCCTTCGGTACAGCCACAACAACTTCCATCTTGGCGATGGGTAGCACTTCCGAAATGAGATTCATCTCTTTTGCAGTATTGAGGTAACTATCATCTGCAGGCAGGTATAAGTCCCCGGCGCCTGTTACTTCCAATTGCGACAGTAGCGTTTGTGAGCCACCGTACTGGAGATCGATTTCGCGGCCAAATTCTTTTTTGTATTCGGAAACGATCTTTTCCATCACGGCGCGGTTGCTGGCAGCGCAGAAGAACATCAGTGGTTCTGTGGCCTCGGGCGATTTTTTGCGTTGGGAGCCGCTTGGCAGCATCCAGATCATCGCGCCTAGTGCGACAATTGATCCCAGCATTACTACGAGCATTTTGTTCATGTCTTACCTACGTTTCAGCGTCTGCATCAGGAGAAGCTCTGTGTCTTCCTCGGTAAAATTCAGTTTCCAGTTGGAATCGTTAACAATTCCGGTTTTTGATTGAGGCGATCACGGTCTGATCGCACGGGCGGTGGAGCAATTCCTTCTCCAAACAACTTTGTGTTCCAGTCAACTGACATCAGTAAGTCAAAGCCGGGGTTCTGCTCTTTGACTTGGCACGAGCAGGCACCGCTTAGAAAGACGGTCAGGTCTTTGATTAGTGGACTGGTCAGGACCGAAGCAGGGATGACTTCCAGTGCACGTCCACGTCCAAACACTGGAACGACCAGGTCTTCACCACGCGTGGTGGCTTCTGGCTGTAACTCAGAAAATAAATTGATCAGAAAGCTCTCCTTCACATCTTCACGGCTGATTTCCAATGTGCTGAATTTCAGCAGGAGAGGAATTTCTGAATGCAGTTCTGATCCCGGTAGTCCGATTCCTTCAGGCAGTTCAAGATTGGTGGACAGCCATGAGAAACTGGAGTTCAAAGCAGCGTTAGCTTTTGTATTGAAGTTCTTAGTTGCGGGCAGGGAACCTGCTTTCGTATCCGCCCGGACCACGACCCAAACGACTGAGTGACCTGACAACAATCTCTTTGCTAGTTCACGTCTGACGGGTGAATCGAGGATTCCCACCTCGATTGCATTGGAAAGTGGGCCATGCCACCCGTTAACGACGCGACCCTTTCCGAGCTTCATACGGACAACAAGGTACGGTTCCGTGATCTTTCGATTGGAGGTTGTTCGGATTGAATTCCACAAATTAGCGTGAGCAGGTGTCAGTGAAGCAAGGTCGCTCAGGGTCAAAGAACTGGAAGTATCCTCGCTTCTTGCTATTTGTTGTTCCATTAGCTGGTCCAGCATTTTCTGCTGATCTGCCGTCAGTGGGTCTCGGTGGAACAGAATCAACTCACAGTTGTCAGGTTGCCAGCGTTCCAACGCGTACCGGAACACTGGAATGTTGCAAGCCACTGCAGCAGAGCCAGACATCAGAAAGACGGAGAGTGCAATCAGTGCTTTCGCGACCGAAGCAACTGGTTGGGAGGGAACTCGTTCAGTCATCGGATCACTTGGACTCACTTCCAAAGCAGATGACAGAACCATCGAGTGTCGAAAGAAACAACTTTCCTTCGGCACCAGCAAGTGAGTCCCATGCTGGCAGCGACGTCAATTCGATGCGATCATCGATCTTTCCAGTATCGATGTTCACTGAAAGAAGCAGCGATCCTTTGGTGCCATTGAGCACCTCGTCCTGCTCAGCGAGCAGTTTTTGCACTTGTTCATCTTTCTCGGTCAGCTTCTGAAACGTCGACTCTTCATCAATGATGTCTGGTGGTCCGACAATGAAAAGCCTGCCACCTGAAAGTAGCATGGACCGCACGTAGATGGGAACATCCTCGGTCCACTTGGGATCAACGAGGCTGTTTCCAGGTGCGTTTGCATTGCCACCTTTCTTTTTACCGGAATACTGAAAAGCCATTCCTACTTTGCCGTCGACCAGTTTTGCACCTTCGACAGTGCCATCGTTTCGATTCAGGCCCAAGTCACGTGCCGTGCCGTCATCAAAGCTGACTGCCAGAGCAGCGTTACTGGAAATCTCTGATCCATCCTGATGGCGTTTGGCAATCTGCTCAGCATTGGCCGCAAGGAAATAGAGTCGAACTTCGTCGATGATCCCAGTGAATTGTGCGTTGGTGTAATTACCTACCGCCGATAAGCCATCAGTGCCGATTTCCATGGGTTGTATCGGATCAGTCTTGATCAAACCGCTCGCCGTACCCTCAGCAGATAGTTCACCATCAACGTAGACCTTCATGCTTTTGTCTTTGTCGAGTACCCCCACGACATGATGCCAGCCACCGATGATGCGTTTCTTTGCAGTGACCGTGGTCAGTTTGTCATTGGATCGAATGTGGAACTCGGGACGACCATTCTTGAGTGACAAAGCAAATCCATCAGCAGGGCCACCTCGCGCGATGATGACTCCCTGTGGACGCGTGGAAGTCACCCATGCCTCCACGGTGATAGGTTGATTCGCGGGGTTGAGGCTGGGTGTTTTTTGGAATTGGGTATAGGTTCCTGTAGGGCCAGCTTTTCGCTTGCCAAAGTTCTTGGGGATTTCCGGAGGATTGGGCTCCGCTGCAAACAACTGATGCTCCAATGTGGTTGTCCAACGTAGGTACTCAGGCTTGCGACCATAGCCGAACACGTAGCCGTTTCCGTTGACAAGCAGGCGACCGGAGGGAGCAAATCTACCCGCCTGATAGTAGCCACCATGCCCTCCAGCAAAACTTTGCCCAAGCACCCAGTAGGAACGATGGAACCAAGTTTCGTCCAGAAAGCCCATCGGGGCAAAGATATGCGCATCTTCACCTCGCTGCTTTGATGCCTGCCCAGCAAAATCTCCTGAGTTTGGACCGATTTCAAGCCGGTTACCTTCCATGTCAAACTTTTGCGACTTCATGAAAATGTGTTTGCCATCGGTGGAAAGAATGTCAGGCAGGCCAACCGGCATCTGTAGCACCTGCAGTTTTTCCTGAATGTTATTACCCGTCTCAGGGTTCTTTTCA
>CAXGRW010000380.1:0-5517 GCA_964012125.1 uncultured Rhodopirellula sp. | reverse complement strand
CTCGAGGAAGGTGAAGATGTAACGGTTGTCAGGCCGATACCGGTTGTGACGAGGAGTATCCAGACATGCTTCTCCCGCAAAAGCGAACCTCCCAGAACTCGCCTGGACTCGAAGGCAACCCAGATGAACTGCAAAGCAATCAATCAACGTGCCGTCAAAAGCATCTTCCTGACACTCGCGGTCGGGATGTGCCTTGTAGCTACCACAGGTTGTCAGGTGTCTCTAAACGGTCAGACACTGCCAAGCCCGTACTACTTGCAAGACGACATTCAGTACTTCCCGGCAGGGCCTGAATTCAAACTTTCTCGCGAGGCCGCTGCATTGCAAGCCGCTCGTGCAGAAGAGAAGCTCAACCGCAAGTAACTGCGACGAGCTCACCTCACGGTTGTCTCTCGACAGTAAAACGCGGATACAGCCGGAACAGAGATCGTCTAGCTGCTCATCCAGCAGCTGCTCGACCAGCAACAGGGCGACTCACGTTGGCATTGGCACGGATGTAGCCGAATTGGTGCGACCCCGAAACCGGGAACCGCGTTACCACTTTCTTCTGTTAGCTGACTCTATTGCCGGCTAACTTCATTGGAAGACGAATGTCAGTGAAGCATTTGAGGTTGCCATCCACCTGAATCGTCGCAACGACTCGAGGTCGATGGATCTTCTTGCCAAAATAAAACCAGAGAAGCACACGGTCCGCGTAAATCGCCTGCGAACCTTGCTATGCATCTCTACGCCATGCACCTGCCATCAAGCCAACTAAGAACAAGCAGATTTCGGTCCTACTCGTCACCGGCTCGCATGAATGCTGTGGCGACGGGTTCGTAATCGCAGAGTTCTTCAGCGTTGAAGTAGAGTTCCAGCTCTCGAGAAGCTGATTCCTCGCTATCGCTAGCGTGCACAAGATTCATTTGTCGACTGCTGCTGTAGTCGCCGCGAATCGTACCAGCTGTGGCTTTTAGTCCGCTGGTGGCACCCAAAACATCTCGCACGACGGAGATCACTTCGAGTCCGTCGATCGCCATGGCGACGACCGGTGCTGACGTAATGAATTCCTCAAGACTGGGGTAAAAAGGCTTCTCGACATGCTCGGCATAGTGCTGGCGAGCTAATTCCGGCGTTACCCGGATCATTTTCATCGCCACGATGTTTAGCCCCTTGTCTTCGAAACGCTTGATAATCGTTCCCATCAGACGACGTTGTACGCAGTCCGGTTTCAACAATACCAGTGTCCGTTGCATCGCAATTCAGCTCCGTTCGCCCGCCTGTTTTTCGCGAGCTTTGTTTGTTGGGGCCGGAGTTCCTTGTGTTAGATCCATTCACTGTGTTAGATCCATTCACTTGAACGCTGCTGCCGGCTTATTCAGCACATTCATTCTGTGGTTGGGGCTCATGCTTCCCAACTCAGCGATGATATTTTGGCAACGGGGAACCTCATTGCCAATGGCAACTGAGACAGATCGGACGATCAAACGCAGAATTCTCGCATCACCGCGTTACATCATCGCATCATCGCATCGCCGCATCACATCGCTAATGAGTCCGCAGCCAGAAGCCCATGCTCCTCTGGGGCCGTCATGGCGACAGCTCAATCTACATTCGAACGCCCCAACGTGAACCAGCCACCGATGCCTGCAATGCGGCCAATGTCGCTCTGTCGCCGTTCGTACCGTTGAGGCCCGACAAAATCCCAATCCTCGCCATGCTTACCGCTGAAAACCTGGCTGACGGATGACATTATCGAAGGGATAGCTGGGACGATTTGCGAGTTCAAGCACAGCTGTTCCCGTGATCCGCGGTGTAGAGACGCCTCTGCCCTGCCTTGCAACTCTCACTGGCATCGGACGAACATCTTCCACCCCATCAACGGCCCACTTGGCCAGCGCAGGCACATCCGAGCGGAGGGCACCCGCGGTGCGGCCTTTAATTTCGCCAACAGTGCTGTACGTCATTAATGATTTCGGTACACGCAGTCGCCTGCGTGCCCCAGCAGGCTGCGTGTTCGATGCACCCGCACGAACAATTTGCCTCAACGCAGGCTGCCTTCCCTGTTCACTCGAAACCTTCCTCTCAGCCCGAGGCGGTGCAACAAGCGTAGGATAAACTCGAGCAGCTGATGCCGCCCCGCGATTAGACCGTCGCTGCACTCGCACAGCATCGCCTTGGGAGCTGACACCACTTCGTGGCGTTGCGATTTGCTGCTGGTAAGAATGCAAAGGGACAATGGTCTTTCCGGTCGCTGTCGCAACAAACCGTCGGAACATCGCCTCTGCTAGAGCCTGGTTCGCGGCAGGGTCGAGGCCAGCAGATTGCCGCGAAGCAATGATTTCTGTTTCGAGGTATAGCTCAACGGCATCGCCGAATGGAACTGGGTGCATGTCACTTGGTGAATTTTCCGAAGTGTCATCAACTCCCGCATCATGTCCCAAATCATAAGCTGGGCTGTTTTCAGCTAGACAATGACCGTCGCAGACGCATTGGCCGCCTGTTGTCTTGCAGCCGCCCTCACAACAATAGCTACAGCCTGCATCAAAGTGATCGTAAACGGTCGAACATGCATTCTGCTTCCCGCAAAACTTCGCTCGCAATGCTGCCCGATGCCGCTGGTAGCCGACGCAGGATTGGGGTGGTAAGTCAGCGACGCAGTGTCTGCCACTTGATTCACAAGCATGAGAGCCATCACTCCAACCAATCCCCAGAACGCGACCGGCACTGCCACACGCCCGCCCAACCGTATTGCACGAGCAGTCCGCAGCGTTAGCGTGACTTGAAACATCAACGGCAGAAGGCATTACTGCAGCCAGCAGGCAGGGTGCGAGTGTTCTTCCCAATCCGAATCGCATGATGACACTCGTTTCTTCTGTGAACCACTTGATCTTTCAACAACGCGTCATTTGTCAGACGACGCGTACTTCGAGGACCGATGGTGTGACTCGGTCTGCGGTGCGGGTTGCGAGCGAGTCGCTTTCCATTACCCCACCAAAAGTGACGATCGGCATTTCTGCCCAAGCGATCCCACGAGAGGGGTTTAAGGAAAAGCGATTATGCGGCTTGGTCGTTCGAAGAATTCGATCTTAACGAACCTGCAGCCGTTCGAATTTACTGTGCATCAGTCGCCCGTGGTGCCGTCAACACTCCATGAACACGCAACCCAACATAAACCGGGGCAACCACAAAGCAGTACGACACAAGTATCCGACGAGCAAAACATGCCTGGATCTCACGCGCACAATCCAGAACCCACGTCAGGATGCAGCACCGCACCATCTAGAATGCCTCACGCCTCGCCGCCTGAGATGACGGGCTCACCGATCTCGAAACTGCCCTCCGAGTTAAAATCCTCGAAACATTTGGAGCGAGATAGCCATAAAGAGCTTTGAAGGCCAGCATTGGAATCAGCCTGAAACCTCTTTCTATGAACCTCAACGCAGCCCTTAAGCTCAGTTCAGAACAACACGAATGGAGCACTCTCATGACGAAACCAAGCGGATGCCCATTCGAACGATCGCGTCGAAATGCCCAACCTCGGTTCGGGAAACTGGAGAAGAACTGATGGGCAGCCTTTGCGATACGTGACTCGAGTGGCGCGAGCAGAGTATGAATGTTGAGATGATGGCCAGAAAATGTTACTTTCTTTCCTCGCTAGGTCATGGATTCCCTCCATTATTCGCTCTTTTTTGCCAGATGAGACGAAACTGGTGGGATTTTGAGAAGCTCGTCTACGCCTGCGCTGGTCAAACCGGCATAATGTTGCAAAACCCCTTACTCTTTCGAGTGTCCTGAAATGCTTGTCCGCCTCAATCGAATATTCTCGGCCATGGCTTTGGCTGCCGCGCCATTCATACTCGCACTGCTTTTCTGCCCCACGGTTCTGGCTCAGGATCCTGACGCTTCGGCCCCAGCAGAGCAAAAAGAGAAAGACGAAACGCCGGACGGTAAGCCAGCCAAAGAAACCAAAAGCGATAACGCTGGGCAGAGTGATTTGGACGAGGCCACGGTTGCCCGTATTGATGCCCAGTCCGAAAAGGAAATGGAAACCGTTGCCGCGTTGCTTGAATCAGCCTTAAAGAAGGGCTTGGATGATGAAAATGCCTCGTTCGCGAAGAAAATGCTAGGATCGGTTTTGCTACAGCAAAGTCAGCGATTTGCAGCAGGCATGATGCAAGCACGGGGCCGACAGCAGCTTGCACTGAGGGACAAGGCAATCGCCGCTCTCGAAGAAGCTGTCGAGAACGACCCTTCGCTAGTCGAGGCGTACCTGATGTTAGCTCGCCTCAACCTGCTGCCAGGCGGAGACAAGGCAGCGGTTACCAAAGCAACGTCTAAGGCCATTGAATTACTGAAGGACGACCCGGTCGAGCAGAGTGCAGCACTTGTACTGCGGGCTCTTACACAGGACGACAACGATTCAAGACTGGCTGACCTGAACGCTGCCGCTGAAGCAGATCCGACGAATATCGAAGCGTTCCAAGCTCGCGCCGCTCTGCGAATGCAGATGAATGACGTCGAGGGTGCGATCACCGACTTGGAGAAGGTGCTACTGAAAGACCCAACCAATCAGGCAGTTGCAGGTGCTGCGGTTCAAAAACTGGTCGACCTCGATCGCGTCGATGATGCGATGGCGTTGATCACCAAGATGCTCGCTGCAAAACCCAGCGAAGGCATGTATCGGATGCGGGCCATTCTTTATCGCTCCGAGCAAAAGTTCGACGAGGCACTTTCTGACCTGAACAAAGCGATCGCGATCCAACCCAAAGACCCGATGAGCTTGCTACAACGGGCCGAGCTTGCCTTGGATCGGGATGATGTCAAAGCTGCGAAGGCGGACTTTCGAGCTGCGTTGCAGGCAGCACCGCAGATCATCAATGCAGAAGCGACCATCGCATTGCGATCACGAATCGCCTTGCAAGAGAACCGTTTGGCTGACGCCATCAACGACGCCCAATTGCTGCTTGATGCAAGACCGGGCGATCTTTTCAGGCGTATGCGACTTGCCACACTTTACTCGCTCGATAACCGACCTCGAAAAGCGATTGACCTCTATACTGTCGTGCTGCAAGAAGACTCCAAAAACGCGGCTGTTTTACGCTCACGTGGCGATGCCCTGCTGAGCGTCGGCGATCACTCCGCGGCCGTTGATGATTACGAAAACGCAATCGAGGCACTCGGCGTCACAAAAGATAACGCTGATGAGCGTGCAAAAGCCGAGGCTGCGGGAATCAATAACAACTTGGCGTGGGTCTTAGCGACATCAACAACAGAATCGGTGCGTGACGGCAAAAAGGCACAAAAATACGCCAAGCAGGCAGCCGAACTGACCGACTACGCTGAAGCTCACATCCTCAGCACGTTGGCTGCAGCCTATGCGGAAAACGGGAATTTCAAAGCGGCCGTCAAGTGGAGCAAAAAGGCGGTAGAGCTGGGCGAAGAAGCCGACCACGAACAACTCGAGCAACTCGAAGAGGAGCTGAAGAGTTACGAAAATGGAAAGCCATGGCGAGAAAAGCAGGAAACTGAGGAAAA
>CAXGRW010000379.1:0-5517 GCA_964012125.1 uncultured Rhodopirellula sp. | reverse complement strand
GAGCAACTGAACCAGTAAGTTCGGCTTGATCGAAAATTTCACACGACCTCGTCCGCATAGCGGGCGAGGTTTTTTTGTAGGTAGGGAGTTCTTCAATTGCAGTTCACAAAGCCTTTCTCTTTCCCTGCTACGGATACTGTTTTTTTAATCGATCTCCAGCAGACCTAACCCACGCAACTTCGTGGTTTTGAGTCCCGAAGCGGAGTCATCGTTCTGGGGTATGCGGAAAAATTACCTTGATTGGCATTTTGGAGCTTTGTGCGTGAACTAAACAGAGTTGCAACGGCTATAAATAGCTGTCGGAGCATTAGGAATTCAGCACTTTGCACGTTTGTGCTCGGCCCCGAAAAGACGACTATCTTCTTTGAGAAAATGCAGGAGCTTGACCCATTACGACTGCTGAGGAATACCGTCATCCATTGCTTCAAAGTCTCTACGACATTGGGCATGCTCCCTCAGTATTATTCTGCTGGCTGGTCTTGATTTTTCTTGGTTGCGACCAATCCGCTGAATCTACGTCCGGTCATGAAGGCGAGCGTTCGAGTTCTGCTGAGGTCGATGGCGTTTCAGATGTTGATGCGGCTTCTGCTAAAGAATTCGGCGGCGACGAAAACGCGGAGTTCACCAGTGAGCCTTTGGGTCGGGAAGCATCGATTGCCAAGGTTGAGGACCTTTTGGGTAAGGGGAAGCTTGAGGCAGCCGCCACGAGTCTGAGGGCCTTGTTGGTGAAGGATCCAAATGATGTTGAGGTGGTTTTTCGACTGGCCACCGTGACGGGACAATTGGGGGATCTTGAAGCAGCAATTGATTTACTGGGGACTATTCCGGTAGACCACCCCCAAGCGGGATTTCCCGCGGTTGGGCAAGCAGCTGATTGGTGTTTGCAGTTGGGCCGTTATGACGACGCTGAGGAGCGGTATCGGCAATTGCTGGTCACTCACCCTGCTGCTCCTGAGGCGAATCGAAAGCTTGCCTTGATCTTGAATCGTCGGGGTAGGCGGCATGAAGCCGCTCGCTACATCTTGCGACTGTGTTTGCAAGGCAACGTCAAAAGTGATGAATTGCATTCGTTAATGCATTTGAGTGACGCGATGTATGACGATCCTGATGCGGCCGGAACGGCTGACGATGATCAAGCGTACTACCCCATCGGAAAATCAGCAGACGCCCGAAAGCTGTTCATGGAAGAAGACTATCAGGCTGCATTAGAATTGTTGCGTGAAGATGTTTCTCTCGAGCTTCTTCCCCCTGCTCTGCTCGCTTTTTATGGGCGTGTCGTTGCAGAAGCGCAGGATGATCAGGAGTTCAACCGATGGCTTGCGTTTACAAACGAAACGACACAGCAATTTTCAGAATACTGGTCAGCGGTGGGGACTTTTTTGATGCTGCAGGGAAAGCAGGAATTTGCTGCTCGTGGCTTGATTGAGGCACTTGATCGCGATCCGACAGACTTGCGATCAGTCGGCCGGTTACGTTCTTTACTGGAGACACTAGGGCGTGGAAGCGAAGCCGCTGTCTGGAAGGAGCGATGGGAGACCCTGAGGAGAATCCTTCGTATTAATAACCAGATTGCCGATGCGGTCACTCCCAATACCGAGGCGATGATTCGACTTGCAGTTGAACTTGAATCCGTAGGTAGAAGACTGGAGGCGAATTTGTGGCGTTTGATGGCTGCTCATTATCAGCAATTACCTCGTGAAGAAATGCAGCAGATCAATTCGGTCTTCCGCGAATTACTTGCTAAGAATAGGGGCATGCCCACAGAGCAGGAGCGGTTGTGTGGTTTGAATCGTGGTGTGTTTCCCCTACCAGAGATCACGCCTGACGAGCGATTGCTTGCCCGAGTAAAACGGCCTGATTTAGGAGTGTCTGGTGCTCCCGAGATCGCAAGGTTTACAAATGTCGCAGACGAGTTCGGCTTGAATCATGCCTTTCACGTCGCAAAAGTACCCAACGAGTATGGATTCGCTGTTTATCAGTCGATTGGTGGGGGCGTCGCCGTTCTTG
The DNA here is from genome assembly GCA_964012125.1 of uncultured Rhodopirellula sp. Taxonomy (GTDB): domain Bacteria; phylum Planctomycetota; class Planctomycetia; order Pirellulales; family Pirellulaceae; genus Rubripirellula. The sequence continues at coordinate 3,510 of CAXGRW010000379.1, read as the reverse complement.
ACTACGATCGTGATGGAATGGCTGATCTCTATTTCACGCAGGGAGGTTGTGATCCACCAGAGTATCGTGGCATCGAGAGTAATCAGATTTTTCGCAATCTCGGTGAGTCTCTTCAGGACTACACAAGGATGGCAGGTGCAGAGGAACGCAGGTATTCGATCGGGGTTACAGCGGGTGATTGGAACCAAGATGGATTTGTTGACATTGTGGTCGGCAATTTGGGTGCCAATACCTTGTTGACCAATAATGGAGATGGAACGTTCACATCATCACAATTGGATGATCGTGATGACACTGCTGTCATGACAACCTCTCTTGCTATGGGAGATTTGACGGGTGATGCCATCCCTGATTTGTTCGAGGTGAATTATCTGGATGACGAGGGCTTGCCACGCCGGCCAGGAATTGGCACCGGTGGTGAAATCCTTGAATCGATGAATCCGTTGGACTTTGTGGCCGGGGTGGATCGGGTTTTTATCCAGTCGAACGATGGCTCATGGGCGGTTGAGAATGTTGGTGGAGAGAGTGGTATTGGCCGTGCAGGTCTGGGGGCTGTAGTCGGACGATTTGATCGCGATTCAGGTAACCAGATATTTGTAGCCAATGATCTGTACGCGAATCAATTATGGAGCTACAGCCCAGCGGATCGTCAGTGGTTAGATCAAGCGATGCTGCGCGGCTGTGCCCACGGATTCAATGGTGGCAGCACCGCATCGATGGGAGTGGCGGCTGGTGATCTCAATGGCAATGGATCGTTGGATTTACATGTCACTAATTTTCAGAATGAAAGTGTGAGCTTATACGTTAATGAGCAAGGTTTCTTTCAAGACCGGAACGTTCAGTTTGATCTTGCGAGACCAAGTGCTTCGGTACTGGGGTTCGGGACGCAAGCACTCGATTACGATAATGACGGAACCTTGGATCTGGTGGTTGCCAATGGGCACATTGAAAAAGCGGTCGACTTGAATGCCCCCTTCTTCCAGCCTGCACAGCTGTTCCGCAATGTTGGAGATCGCTTTGAGTTGATGGACGTTGCTGATGATTCCGGTTACTGGCAACGGGACCATGTGGGCAGGGCATTGGCGAAATTGGATTTTGATCGTGATGGCAGGCAGGACTTTGTCGTCACTCATGTCGGTGAAACATCTGCTCTGTTGCTGAATCGAACTGAGTCAACAAATCATTGGTTTCAACTCGAAATTGTTGGGGCTGTCAGCGAGCGTGATGCAATTGGTAGTCGGGTAGTCGTTCGAAATGGGGATGTTGAACTCACTGAGTGGTTGAATGCAGGCGATGGATTTCTCTGTCGAAACGAGCCGGTGTTGAGTTTCGGGGTAGGGAACGCATTGAACTTGGATGAGGTGGTGATTCATTGGCCCAGCGGAAAGCGGCAGACCTTTCGTGATGTTAAAGCTGATCAACGATATTTGTTGGTCGAAGGGCAGACTGAGCTGTTTCCGTTCGTTGATATGGTTGATTGAACAAGCCGGTTGAAATGCGTTTGGTCTATGGCGGTGTTGAATGGTGTTCATTCGAAGAACCGGACGGAGGTAAGTTGGGTTTTGCACGCAGAACTAGCGGGAATGAATGCGGGAGTAGCTTGTATAATCAACCCGTGGGGCCAAGGATCTGGATGAAAGTGACCGCGTGATCAGCGTTTTTTCGCAGGTTACTGAGAGGTTATGGATTGTTGCTGAGGGCTGACTGGGCAGGAATGGGCGCCCTTTGGATGTTTTGTGATGTAGCCGCAGTTGGTATGCACTGTCACTTCAGGTACGTTGCGTTTGTTGCCTGCTGCCGGTTTCCTCTAGGTTGACGGGTTCAGCATATTTATGATTTACGGGTGCGAAGCCTGAAATGGGAGAGTGCGTTGAAAAGAGGATTTGTTTTCCTTCTGCCGCTTGTTGTCATTGCGTTGCCAGTGCTTCGTAGTGGATTTTTACGCACTGAGTTGGTCGCACAGGAGTCCAAGGCACCAGTGGAAAGTGCTGCTACGGGATCGGCGGTTGATGTGAACACGCAGACGCCACAGGGTAAAGCTGGTTACGTGGGACGCGAAGTATGTCGCGAATGTCATGCCGAGAATTATGGCTTGCATGGAATGCATGGGCATGCCCATACGTTTGCTTTGGCGTCAGATGAAAACGTCGCCGCGAAATTTGCCGGTCGTGATTTTGACTATGGCGAACCCTACGGTCGGTATGAGTACGAGCAGGATGAGGATGGGCTGTCCGTGCGGCTTTCTGGTGAGGGTGAGGATGCTTTTCCGCTTCAATTTGCACTAGGTTCTGGTCATCATGCCATCACGTTATTGTCTTTGGCAAAGGATGCCGAGAAAGGAACTGTCGCTTATGAACACCGTGCATCCTGGTTTCGCGATCGTGATCGGCTTGGGCGAACGCCTGGGCAGCCATTAACGGTGCCCGAGTCGGAGTCGGAGCGATTTGGCATGAAGCACGTAGATAACGTGATGCAAAAATGTATCTATTGTCATACGACCACGGGCACGGTTGCCGATCAGAAGATTGTGGGTTTGACCGCTAATGTGAATTGCGAAAAGTGTCATGGCCCGGGTGCGGAACATGTGCGGCAAGCCAGAGCCATGAAAGAACCACCTCCCTTTTCTGTCGGTTCCGCTAAATGGGATAGCGAGTCAGAAATTCAGTTGTGTGGCGATTGTCATCGGCTTCCTGAAGCGATTACTCTGAAAGAGTTGCGGGAGTATCCCGACAAGTTGGCTCGTTTTCAGCCTGTAGGTTTGCTTCGTAGTAAATGCTTCATCGAGTCAGAAGGTGCGTTGCGCTGTACCACCTGCCACAATCCCCACAGAACGATCAGTGATGTGAGTGAATCGGAACACATTGCGAACTGCATTGAGTGTCATCAGCCCGAAAAAAGTTTCCACGTTTCATGCCCAGTGTCGACAACTGAAGGCTGTATCAAATGCCACATGCCAAAGTATGATTTTGAAAGTCTCGGAACCGGTTTTCATGATCACTGGATTCGGGTTCACCCGGAAGACTGAATCGTAAAATGAATGCCGAGTGAAACCGGTGTCTCGGCCACAAGGACAAATGCGAAATGCCATCTCCATTCTTACGACGCTTGATGATGGCATCAGCGACTCTCGTTTGCATGTGCGGTTGCGGCAGTGAAGCAATCGTGGATGAGACACGACTGAATGATGATCCGATTCGGGAAACTTCGGAGCTTGCCCCTGCCGATTCGCCGGTGGGAACTTCTGACCCTCCACAATCCGATCGCGGAGCGTTGGCGGTGGATCAGAATTCGGGCAGTGGTTCCTCATCGATTGAATTGATGGAACAGGATCCCAAGGTTAGCGCCACAGATAAGTTGCAGGAAGACACGATCGCTGCATTGGATGCTGGAGATCTGGGAACTGCATTTGAACTGGCGAGGGAGTTGAGGCGAGTTGATGGTGAAAATCCGCAAACGATTTTCCTGATGGCTCGTGTGCTGGCAGAGAAACGCCGATTTCGCCAGGCAGTA